>JAFDFV010000546.1 GCA_019309665.1 Deltaproteobacteria bacterium
AAAAATATCTTTTATATGGTTAAGTATAATAAATCAAGATTAAAAAGCAGGATCAGGGGGTAGGGGATCATAAGCACTAATCCCCGACCTCTGCCTTTAATCCCTGATCTCTGTAGATAGACTTTCAGATAATTCATTTCACAAGGCCAGAAGGAGGAGGGCGTATTAGTTATACGTCGACGACTGATAACGCAGTGAAATTATTTATCTGAAAGTATAGAGAAATAAAAAACTCCTTGTTTCCTTTAGGACCAAGTATTGGAGAAGGAATGACTGACTCGCATTTCAGACCTGTTTTAGTAAAAAATTCCGAGAGATCCTTTATAACCTCATTATGAAGAGCAGAATCGCGCACCACACCGCCTTTTCCGACATTGCCTTTACCAACTTCAAACTGTGGTTTTATCAGCGCAATAATTCTGGAATCTTGTTTTAAAAACTTAATTACTGAAGGTACAACAATTTTGAGGGAAATAAAGGAAACGTCTATAGTAATGAGATCCACGAGTTGGGGCAGGGTATCAGCAGGCATATTCCGAATATTTGTACGTTCTATGACAACAACTCTTGGATCCTGCCTCAGCTTCCAGTCTATCTGCCCATATCCGACATCTACGGCAAAAACACAAGCCGCGCCATGCTGCAGCAAACAGTCTGTAAACCCGCCGGTAGATGCGCCCACATCAAGACATACAAAACCATCAACTTTTACTTTAAAACATTTCAGTGCTTCTTCAAGCTTTAGACCACCCCTGCCGACATATGGAATATCTGTTGCTTTCAGAATAATATTATCATCTTTAGATGCCAGCACGCCGGGCTTATCTACTCGCTGATCATTTACAAAAACCTTGCCTGCCATTATCAAAGCACGACCGCGTTGACGACTTGATACCAATCCCTTCTCAATAAGCAGCACATCAAGCCTTGCCCTCTTTGAAACCTTTGCAAAACCCCTTCTTTTGCCCATAAAAAAACCGTGAACCGTGAACCAATATGAACATCGAACATCGAACGTCCAACGTCGAATTTTGAATAAGGTATTCTCCCAATTTATAAACCGGCGGAGCGAAGCGATTTCATCATTCGATGTTCAACGTTTGATGTTCGATGTTCGACGTTCAAAAAACGCTTTACTCTGCCGTTCAATCTTCATCGCTCTCTAACCGTGAACCTTTTATTAACCTATATCCATAAGTTCCCTGGCGGCATTTACTATTGAGGGTGCATCTATGTTATATTTAGATCTGAGAAGTTCCTGCGGGCCGTGCTCGACAAAAATATCAGGTATGCCTATACGTTTAAGGTGAAATGAAGTTATTCCTTCATCATTCAGGCATCCGCCCTGTCGCACATTTTCTTCAATAGTTACTATTCTCGGTATTTTTTTTGCCAGAGAAGTTATCAATTCACTATCAAGAGGTTTTACAAAACGACAGTTTACAACAGTAGATGATATATTATGTTCTTCAGCTAACTTTGAATGCGCAGAAAGAGCTTCACAAACAGGTCTGCCGATAGCCAATATAAGTATGTCTTTGCCTTCTTTAAGAACTTCTCCCTTACCAATCGGCAAAGGAACAATGTCCTCTGAAATATTTACGCCTGTCCCTCTTCCACGCGGATAACGAAAGGCAATTGGTCCATTATGGCCAAGAGAAGTTACAAGCATTCGACGCAATTCATTTTCATCCTTTGGGGCCATCACTACCATATTGGGAAGGCTTCTGAGATAAGATAAATCGAATAAACCATTATGCGTAGCTCCATCATCGCCGACAATACCTCCTCGATCAACCGCAAAAATTACAGGGAGCGCTTCTATGCATACATCATGCAATATCTGGTCATATGCTCGCTGTAAAAAAGTAGAATATATTGCCACTACAGGTTTAAATCCTTCTGTAGCCAGACCTGCAGCAAAAGTAACACCATGCTGTTCAGCAATTCCCACATCAAAAAACCTTTCCGGATAGGTCTCCGCAAATTTAGTCAGTCCGGTTCCTTCAGGCATAGCCGCAGTTACAGCAATAATCTTATTATTTTTTCCGGCCAGTTCCACCATGGTATTGCCAAATACTTCTGTATAGGCAGGAATAGGGCCTTTTTCCTTAATACAATTACCCGTTTTAACCTCAAAACTTCCAACACCATGAAAATAAACTGGATTTTTTTCAGCAGGAGGATATCCTTTCCCCTTTTTTGTAGTAACATGAAGGAGTACAGGTTCATTAAGACATTTGATATTATTAAGTATATCTATAAGGTGATTAAGCTTGTGACCATTTATGGGGCCAAAATATTCAAAGTTGAATGCTTCAAACAGTATTCCAGGAGTTATCAAATTCTTTAAAGATTCCTCTGAACGCTTTGCAAACTGATATACATCGCCACCAATTTTGGGCAATGATTTAAGAAAATCGCCTAGCTCTTTTTTAAAATCTTGCATATATTTTGCAGAAAAAGTTCTACTCAAAAGTGATGATACAGCGCCGACATTACGGGCAATTGACATATCGTTGTCATTAAAAATAACAATAAGATCCTTATGTATGTCTCCAGCCTGATTTAGTCCTTCGAAAGCCAGCCCGGCAGTCATGGAACCATCCCCTATAACTGCTACAACTTTTGATTTATCGTTTTTTAAACGTTTGGCGCACGCCATACCAAGGCTTGCAGATATTGATGTGCTAATTGCTCTCTGCGTCCTGTAATGAGCTTGTGGGCATAAGCCTGGTGCCCTACATCCCAGACAATCTTATCATCAGGAGCATCAAAAACATAATGGATTGCAATAGCAAGCTCAACAGCACCCAGACTTGACGCCAGATGTCCGCCATTTTTAGACACAACATCAACTATAACATCGCGTATTTCCGCAGCAAGAACAGGGAGATCCGACCGTGAAAGACTCTTTAACTCTGAAGGAGAATTAATTTTTTCTAGTAAACTCAACTACAACACCTCTTTATTATAAATTTATATTAGTTCACCACGGATTTTCACGGAATTACACTGATCTCAAATCAAAGATTTTTAGCAGTTAGCTTTTAGCAATTAGCCTTTAGCTAAGAGCTAACAGCTAATGGCTAATAGCTTTTTCACAAATCTTCACATCTGTGTTGTTCCGTGGTAAACTTTTACTTTTATTTCTTCCTTTCAACAATATAACACGCAATAGCCCGGAGAGAATTAGAATTATTATCAAAATCATCAAGAGCTTGCAAGGCATTACGTACAAGTTTTTTTGCAAATTCTTTGGATTTGTTTAACCCCATCATAGATGGATATGTGCTTTTTCCCCGGGCATTATCAGTGCCTACAGCCTTTCCCATAACAGCAGGATCGCCTTCGATATTAAGAATGTCATCAGTAACCTGAAATGCAAGACCTATCTTTGACCTATCTTTTTTGCATAAATTTCAAGCTGATCAATCTGCTTCGGACTTCCACCGCCTAACAGGGCTCCGGAAAATATTGAAGCTTCAATAAGAGCTCCTGTTTTCAGGGAATGTATATCTTCAAGTTTTTTTAAAGAAAGCAAACTGCCTTCTGAGGCTATATCTCTCATTTGCCCCTCTATCATACCGTTGTGCCCGGCAGCAAATGAAATTTTATGTATAATTTTCAACCAGTTTGATGATATGTTTTCATCAATTACATTAATGGATGAAAGAATCCGGAAGGCCAAAGTAAGAAGTGCATCACCTGCGAGAATAGCCGTTGCCTCGTCAAATGCTATGTGACATGTGGGCTTTCCTCTTCGCAGATCATCATTATCCATCGCGGGCAGATCATCATGGATTAGAGAATAAGTGTGGAGCATTTCAATAGCGCAGGCTGCTGGCAAAACATCATCTGCATTTCCTCCCACAGCTTCAGATGCGGCAATACACAGGATTGGCCTTACTCGCTTTCCACCGGCCATAAGAGAATAATGCATTGCTTGAACAATACGGCTGGACTTCGCGGTATTATTCAGAATTTCATCAATAAAAGCATTAACATTTTTACGCTTTAAAATAAGGTATGAATTCAGATCAAAACTGGATGCCGGATTTTTAATCATTTTTTGCTTCATTTTTAGACATGAAAGGTTCTTCAGTTATGTCACCATTATTATCATGCAATAAAACACTAATCTTTTTTTCAGTTTCATCCAGTTTTTCAGAACAATATTTTGAAAG
>JAFDFV010000547.1 GCA_019309665.1 Deltaproteobacteria bacterium
TACGAAAGAGGAAATGTTAAAGACGGTTGAGATGGAAGTATCAAAGCTCCCCTATCTTTTTTACGGCACCAGGGAAGAATTGGAGGAAAAAAATATTGAACCTGTCGCCATCTGCAGATAGTGTCATATCATGCGTAAAATATCGTATCAGGCACTCGTCATTCCCACGAAGATGTGGGGCAACCGAGGAGCCTGTGAAGCCGCCGTTGCCGTGATTTTTGACGGAACCGCAGATAAACGCTGATATTTATCCACGAAGGGCACGAAGGGACACTAAGAAGTAGTAGGGTGAGGGGGGTTGTGCCTAATTGCCCGATTATAGGAGAAAACGTGATGGGACATCAAATCGCTGAAGCAATCATAGAAGATGGCAGGCTAATCAAGCTAAACAAAAAGCTTCCGTCTCGGAAAATCAAAGTACACTTGATCTATGACGATGACATAGATTTTCCCAGAATTGACTTGAGCAGCCTCATCAAAGAAACTTCCGGCATATATCCTGAAATCGACGCTGAAAAAGAGTCCGGCCAATTAAGAGAAGAGTGGTGCCAGCATGAATAATGGGCATTATCTGCTGGATACCAATATTTTCATCTACCATACTAAAGGTGAACCGTAAATACTCAGTTTTTTGGAACTACTTAGTTTTAATGGGGAAATGAATATTTCAATAATCACCAAGATTGAGTTCCTTTTCAAAAGAATCTAATATAAAAGGAGAGGAGAGGGCTAAGAGTCCATCATTGCCGTAAAACTATCTCCGATCCACGAAGGACACGAATAGGCACTAAGTTTTCGTTGTTGGATCTCTTGGCGTGGCTTTGTGCTCTTGGTGGATTTTTTATGGAACCACAGATAAACGCTGATGCACGCAGATATTTATCCACGAAGGGCACGAAGGGACACTAACCCGACTTTCGCGTTTTTCTCAAGCTAAATTTTTTCGTAAAATTGCAATTTGTTGCAATATCAATCAGTTGGAGAATTTCGGTAATTTTGATGAAAAACATAACTTCTTGATAATAAAGGGAATAAAATTTTGGGACCAAATGTAGTGCCTGTGTAAAGCACTGCGAGACAAAAATATATCTTGACATGATCCATTGTTCTATGCTTAGCTGATTTAATAAATCAGAGGTGGATCAATGTTTTTCAGAGAAGCAATTTCCAAAAATTCTAAGTCGCCAGTATTGCAATTGGTCGAAAACATTCGCACCGAAAAAGGTCCCAGGCAACGACTTATTGTATCTCTCGGAACCTATCTTAAAATTCCAAAAGAGAAACGTCGGGAAGTTGCCCGCATAGTAAAGGAAAGATTATTCGGCCAACAGAGTTTGTTTGAATATGATTCTCAACTCATTGCTTATGCCGATAAAATTGTAAAAAAGATTCAGACTGAAGGAAAATGGGATTCAGTTAGAGAACAGGTATGTAAATTTAAAAAAGCGACAAAAGACAAAAGTACAGCAGAAATTTTTATTGATGGGAGAGATTAAATTTCTCAACTATTTTATCTGATTGCGGCTTTAATAAAAGACAAATTAAAACAGCGCAGATATCGTTGTTAAACCGATTAATAGCTCAAGATAGTGAGCATTCAATAATTTCATGGTTGCAAACAGTAGCTATTGAGGAAATTGTTGGTTTAGATGTAAGCCGGTATGGGGATGATCGATTTTATCGTATATCTGACAAACTTTTAAGAAATCGGGATTATATAGAAGAAAACCTTTATCAGAGGGAAAAGGATTTATTCAGTCTGGAAGATAGTATTTTTCTGTACGATCTCACCAACACTTATTTTGAAGGTGTTTGTGCAAAGAATCCAAAAGCACAGTACAATGGCAATCAAAAGGAAAAGCGAACGGATTGTCCGCAGGTTGTTGTGGCGCTTGTATTGGATGGCGATGGATTTATCCGGCGGCATCGAATTTTTAACGGAAAACCGACAATAATATTTGATAGAGGTATGGTTTCGGATGATAATTTGAAGCTTTTGAACAAGTATGACAATTTAAAATATATTCTTATGTGTCGTCCGAATGAAGATCAATTTTTACATCAAGATTTTCATAATCAGCAATTTAGTTTATTGGAAGGAAGAGATAGAAAACCAAAAGTAGAAATTTTTTTAAAAGAGGTGGATGATGCGGTCTATCTTTTGTGTAAGAGCGAAGGACGAAAAGCAAAAGAAACCGCTATGCGCAACAAAGCAGAAGAAAGATTAGAAGCTGAATTAACAAATTTATCGAATCAAATTCAAAAAGGAAGAGAGAACAACCCTGTTAATATCGAACAAAGAATAGGAAAGTTTAAGGAGCGTCATAGTAAAGTAGCGAGATATTATAAAATTAAATATCAACACCGAGAATTTTCGTATATGGTTCCTGGCGATATAGGGATTGCGAAACGATTCAGTAATTCATTGAAAAAATTGAAAGATAAAGCAGATAAGAATGAAATCAGCTTTCCTGCCCTTACAAAAAAACTAACTGAGTTTAATCAAAAATATACATCTGACTATTTGAAAATTAATATTCATTTAAAAAAACCAACTCTGACTTGGGCTATAATAGATGAAATACAGGACAAGGGAAAAAAGTTAGACGGTAATTATCTTTTGAAAACCAATCGGAAAGGCTTGAAGCAGGCTGAGATTTGGAATCTTTATGTAATGCTGACTCGTATAGAAAATGCATTCAGGGATTTAAAATCCTATCTTGGATTACGGCCGAACTATCATCAAAAAGAGCAACGCGATTCAATTGAACATACATTGCGTCAAAAGGGTGATCATTCAAGATGGGCAACGATAAGACGGCTTGTCAGCACACATAATTATTCAACAATCCAGTTGCCGACAACCAAAGGCACTGTCATCAATGTAAGAAAAGCAGGAGTACCGGAGGCAGTTCATATAGACGTTTATAACAAATTAGGAATTAATTATAAAAATTTACCAATAAAGAAAAACCTGGCCTAAACAAAACTTGAAGGATGTCTGTAGTGCCTGTAGCCATAACCCATTGAATATTAGTATGTTTTTTTTAAAGTGCGAA
>JAFDFV010000183.1 GCA_019309665.1 Deltaproteobacteria bacterium
TATTCATACCGAAAAATTTCCTTCAAACTGGGAACTTTCAATCAAGCGGGCCGTAAATGTAGTAAAGTACTTTGTTGGGATTGGGAAAATACCTCCCCAAAGATTGTCGGCAGTAGGTTATGGAGAATCAAAACCCCTTTTTCCCAACGATACAACGGAACATAGAGCCGCGAACCGGAGAGTGAAGATTCTATTGGAAATGGAAGGCGAGGGCTAAAATGACAAGAAAGGCGCTGGTTTTATTTATTATCATTCCTCTAATATTTGTGAGTGTTGGGGCAGTTTTTTTTGTTGTCTGGAACAAGACATCCTTTTTCAGCTCTCAGACCGGAAAAGAGTCAGAATCAGAAAAAGTGCCTGAAAATAATAATGAGGTAATAAGGTCCGTATATTCTCTTGACACTTTTATCGTCAATCTTGCTGATAAAGGCGGAAGACGGTTCTTAAGGGTTACGATGGATCTGGAGTTAAAAGATGAAAGTCTTGCCGGAGAAATAGATAAACGGCTTTCTCAGATAAGGGACAGTATTTTGATGATAATTCCCACTAAAAGATTCGAAGATATCAATAGCGTTGAAGGGAAAATCGCTCTGAGCGATGAGATAATGACCAAACTGAACTCTTTCTTAAAAGATGGAAGTATAACCAACATTTATTTTGTTGAATTTGTGATCCAGTAAAGGTCAAAAATTTATGTCTGATCAGATTTTATCTCAAGAAGAAATAGATGCCCTCCTTACTTCCGTGGATAAGGGGGAAGTTGATCTGGAGGTGGATAAAAAAGAAGAAGCTGGATCTTATGATCTTACTTCCCAGAGCATAATGTTGCGCGATCAGTTTTATGCTCTTGAAGAAGTATACGACAAGTTTACAGGTCTGTTGCAGGATCTACTCTCTTCATCTCTCCGGAAGAGTGTGGAGGTAAGGTTAGTCTCTACGGAAATGGTTAAGTTCAGAGAATTTTTAGAAGGCTTTTCCAATCCAACAAGTTTCAATATATTTAACATGGAACCACTCATTGGATCATCTCTGCTGGCGATAGAACCGGAACTTGTATTTTTTTTAATAGATTGCATGTTTGGAGGGAATGGAAAACCCATAGCTCGGGTGAGAGAATTTACGCTCATTGAGCAGAGGATGATGAGAAAGTTTGCTGTTGAAGCACTGGATAGCCTGGAGAAAGCCCTGGATGTTGTCTATTCTGTAAAGATTTCCTTAAGAAAAATCGAGACCAAACCCGAATTTGTCCATATGGTCGGCCCCAATGATTTGGTTATAGCTGTCGTATTTTCTGTAAAGGCAGATGAATTTTCAGGAGATATTCATTTGTGTATTCCATACCTCATGCTGGAACCGATTAAGGATAAACTCTCCTCTAGATATCTTAGCGATAAGGAGATAGAACATGTATTTGGCGCCCAGATTCAGAATTTGTTGAAAGATACCAATATAGCGGTTGTCGCCGAGTTGGGAAGAACTACTTATACTATTCGTGACATATTGAATCTCCGGGCAGGAGATATTCTTAAGCTTAATACAGGTCCTCAAGATCTTATCACAATAAAAGTTGAAGATGTCCCTAAATATCAGGGTGTTCCTGGAGTTGTTAAGGGGAACCGCGCAGTTCAAGTAACAAGATTGTTACGTTAAAATGGAGGTGTAAATAGTCATGGTTACAACCGATGAAGATAAAGGAAAGCCTGACCCGAGTAGTTCTGATCCTCCGGAGATATCTGGAAGCACCGGAGAGGATGCAGGGGAAAAGCCGTATGAGTTTTCCGATTTGAGCGATACGTTCGCCTCACAGTCGCCGGCTAATATGGAACTTATTCTTGATATCCCTTTAGAGATAACCGTTGAATTGAGCCGGACCAGGATGCTGATAAGTGAGCTGCTTAAGCTTGGTCAGGGATCAGTTGTTGAGCTTTCAAAGCTTGCCGGAGAAACGCTGGAAATATTAGCCAATCAAAGATTAATAGCCAGGGGAGAGGCGGTAGTTATAAACGAAAAATATGGTATTCGCATCACCGAAATTATGAGTCCCAAGGAACGGATAGAGGGGTTAAAATGAACTATCATCCCGATCTGCTATCAACGGTACTGAAAATGATAGCCGCCCTGGCTATAGTTCTGGGTGGGTTATTTATCGTTTTTTATTTTTTGAGACGAATATTAAAGAGAGATGTTGGAGGATCAAGTGAGAAACTAATCAGAGTTTTAGCAAGCAGTTATATTGGGGTTAAAAAAAATATTTCCTTAATTGAAGTCCCGGGGTCCATACTGGTCCTTGGGGTTACGAGTGACAACATTTGCCTTCTTACCAAAATAGAGGATGAAGAGATATTGAATAGATTTAAGAGGCCTGAAGAGAAAAAAAGATCGACCTCGTTTTCTGACCAATTAAATAAATTATGTAGCCGTTCACGGCTTGAAATTGGAAAGTAGAAATTAGGGAGAGATTAAAATAGAAATTGGAAATTGGGAAGAACAGTACAAAAGAATGAAGGCCGAATTTCCAATTTGGTTCCGGCTTATCCGGGTCAGATGATTGGGTGAACATGGTTTGTCACATAATGCTAAAATATTACAAACACTTTAGATTGTATATCATTATCTCGATATGTTTCGTGGCCTCTATGGCGTTAACTCCTAATATTTGCTGGGGAGATACTCCACCGGCTTTGGCGCCTTTTTTCAGTATAGGCCTGGACAAAGCCGTGGACCCTGGACAAGTGTCTGTTGTTCTTGAGATTTTCCTTTTATTAACGGTTCTTTCCTTAGCTCCGGCAATTCTTATTATGTTAACCTCATTTACCAGAATTGTAATCGTGCTTTCCGTTCTTCGCCAGGCGATCGGAACCCATCAGATGCCTCCTAACCAGATAATTATAGGTCTGGCGCTATTTCTTACTTTTTTTATTATGACTCCGGTTTGGCACGATATCAATCGAAATGCGCTTCAACCATATTTGGACAAGAAGATAACTCAGCAGCAGGCATTGGAAAGTGCTTCTCAACCTTTAAGAAGTTTTATGTTTAAACAGACAAAGGAAAAGGACCTGGCTTTGCTCGTTGATATCGCAGACATTGAGAGACCCAGAAATGTCGATGATGTCCCGATTTCCGTGCTTATTCCTTCCTTTATAATCAGTGAATTGAAAACCGCATTCCAGATCGGATTTTTGCTTTACGTGCCATTTTTGATTATTGACATGGTTGTAGCGAGTGTTCTTCTTTCCATGGGGATGATGATGTTGCCGCCTATTATGATTTCCCTGCCGTTTAAGTTGATGCTTTTCGTTCTTGCTGATGGCTGGTATTTGATTGTGGGTTCCCTGGTAAAGAGCTTTGCATGAGGATTGGAGAAAGGTTGACATGACACCGGAATTTGTAACAGGATTTCTTTCAGAAGGTATAAAAACAGCCATTTTATTGGCAGCGCCGATGTTGTTTGCCGGTCTGATAGTAGGTCTGATAGTTAGTATATTTCAGGCTGCCACCCAGATTAATGAAATGACCATGACCTTTATTCCTAAAATATTAGCGGTTGGCCTTGCTCTACTTATTTTTTTCCCCTGGATGCTTCAGGTCATGATTGATTTTGTCCGTAACCTGTTTATTAATATACCCAATTATATTCGATGACAATTTTCAATATCTTACTGCCGCAGCTTCAGATATTTTTTTTGATTTTTTTGAGAGTTAGCGCAATTATGATGTTCATTCCGGTTTTTGACAGTAGAAACATACCTGTCTTATTTAAAGCAGGATTGGCATTCTCAGTTAGTATATTGTTATTCCCCATCTTAAAATTAGACAACATTCCTTTTATTACCAGCGCAATACCCTTTGGCATAGGGGTAATAGGTGAAGTCATGATGGGAGCTGTCATTGGTCTTTCCGTTAGGCTGATATTTGCCGGAATTCAGTTAGCAGGCCAACTATCAGGCTTCCAGATGGGTCTTGCTATTGCCAATGTCATGGATCCCGTAACAAGCGCTCAGGTTTCCATCATCGCTCAATTAAATAATTTGATGGCCATGCTGATATTTTTAACCATTAATGCTCACCACATGTTTTTACGAGCCCTGGCTGAAAGCTTCCGGTTAATTCCTCCCTTTGATGTTCAATTCAGTAATTCTTTAATTGAGCACTTAATCAGCCTTTCGGGCAATATGTTTATTATTGCAATTAAGGTAGGAGCGCCGGTTATAGTGGCGCTGCTGCTTACAAACGTGGCTTTTGGATTGATAGCTCGAACAGTTCCGCAGATGAATATTTTTCTTGTAGCTATGCCTATACAAATCGTTGTCGGGCTGCTGTTTTTGGCTTTTGCCCTTCCTTATTTATTGCTTTTTTTCAGACAGATATTCAATGAATCAGGAAGAGATATCCTTCTTCTTTTAAGAGCTATGTAATGCCTGAACGAAAAGTCATGTTCAGGCAAAATCCGAATATCGAAATTTGAAATTCGAAACAAATTCGAATGCCAAATGCCAAAATGACCAAAACTAACACATTGGAAATACGATGTTTTTGTCATTAAAAAATTCGTATTTTGGTCATTGTTTCGTATTTAGTGCTTCGAATTTCGAATTTCTGACCGAAAACAGGGGTTTTC
>JAFDFV010000548.1 GCA_019309665.1 Deltaproteobacteria bacterium
TTCTATGTAATGTATTCCAAGGTTATCAAGCTTCTGAGCGATCTTTATCATTTCTTCAGCACTGAAGTTGATATTTTCTCCCTGAGCCCCGTCCCTCAAGGTGGTGTCATATAACAGAATTGGTTCCATTTTGTTGTTCTCCTATTGGCAGTGGTTAGTGGTCAGTGGTTAGTGTCCCCTGGTGCTGATAAGATAATATTTGGTTTCAAATTTCTAATAACCAATAACCAATAACTAATAACGTAAGCGTTCACGGAACATTGAAATCAGGTAATACTTTAGCTTTTTAAAACGAATTCAAACTTACGGATTTGTTTTGAACCGCAGAATATCGAACAAGAAATTATGAATGTCGAAGTAAGGTATTCTATCATTTTTACTACTATAAAAGATAGAGCGTAGCGATTCCACACTTCATCATTCGAAATTCCTTGTTCGATATTCGATATTCAAATAATGCTTTTTCGAATTAGCAATATCTCAACGAAAACAGCCAAATTTTCAAAGCGCTAAATTATTACGAAATTAGTAATTTGGCCTTCATGCTTTTGTATTGTTCTTCCCAATTTCCAATTTCAAGTTTCAAGCCGTGAACAGCTACCTATTTTTTTCGATTTTCAGGTCTCAATGCTCTAACAGCAGCGCCGGCTGTCCACATTTCTGATTTTTTTATAACATCAAGTTCTTTTCTCAGTTTTACAAGATAATCAGGTGCGCTGTTGGCCTCAAGAACTCGTTGTGTCTCTTTACCGGTTTTAACCCTGCATCCCGGAATTTCGGAGCCCAGTCAAGAGCCCCTCTCTGAGCGGTTGTGCTGCAGTTTGCAAACATCCAGTCCATGCCGTTTTCTCCAACAAGACGTATAAGACTCTGAGTCAGTTCTTCAACTGTTTCATTAAAAGCCTCGCTGGGAGAATATTGTATTGCGCTTCCATAGTGCCGGCAAGGCATCCCATAAGGACTCCGCGTTCTCCGGTAAGATCACTATAAACTTCCTGCTCAAAAGTTGTTGGGAAGAGATAGCCCGAACCTATTGCTATTCCGAGAGCAAGAGTTCTTTCCTTTGCTCTGCCGGTATAGTCCTGGTGTATTGCATAACTGGAATTTATACCGCTTCCGTCCAGAAAATTTCTTCGGACATTTGTTCCTGATCCTTTTGGAGCAACCATAATAACATCTATGTTTTCAGGGGGGATAATACCTGTCTGATCTTTATAAACAATAGAAAATCCATGTGAGAAATAAAGAGCATCTCCTTCATTAAGGCATTTCTTTACCATTGGCCATGTAGCAACCTGTCCTGCATCTGAAAGCAGTTCCTTAATAATAGTTCCCTTCTTGGCTGCTTCCTCAATGGGCAACAGGGTTTCACCTGGGACAAAACCGTCTGCAATAGCTTTATTCCAGTATTCATCTCCTTCAAGCTGTCCTATTATTACATTAAAACCGTTATCTTTGAGGTTTAAGGCTTGTGCTGGGCCTTGAACCCCATATCCAAGGATAACGATTATTTCATCTTTTAGAATTTCTCTTGCTTTATCCAGAGAAAATTCATCTGCTGTTATTATTTCTTCTACAACTCCACCAAAATCAATTTTTGCCATCTTTTTCTCCTTTAATAAATAACGGTTTACAGTTCACGGTTGTCGGTTTACCGGTTGTCGGTTTACGGTTGTTGGTTTACAGTTAACAGTTTTAAGTTTTGATCAACCGTAAACCGTGAACTGTAAACCGTAAACTGTTACATCTATACAGTCTTTGGCTCACGGGATAGAGCAATAATCCCTGTTTTAGCGATTTCCTTGATTCCTGAAGGTTTCAGAAGACTCAATATGGCAGACAGTTTGTCTTCATCACCTGTTATTTCAATAGTGTAATGTTCCAGTCCGACATCTATTATTTTAGCTCTGAAGATATCGACTATTCTAAGTATTTCAGCTCGGTGTTCGGGTTTGGCGTTAACCTTTATAAGAGCCATCTCTCTTTGAACAAATTCCGTGCCTGTGAGTTCGATTACCTTTATTACATTTATGAGCTTGTGAAGCTGCTTCATAATTTGTTCCAGAACAACCCTGTTCGCCGTAGCGACAATTGTAACTCTTGATACATGAGGTTCAGTAGTTTCGGCAACGCACAGGCTGTCGATATTATAGCCCCTTCCACCGAATAATCCTGAGATTCTGGAAAGTACACCGGGCTGGTTTTCGACCAAAATCGAAAGTACATGTTTTTCTTCTATCATAATTAATATCCTTT
>JAFDFV010000184.1 GCA_019309665.1 Deltaproteobacteria bacterium
CGCTGCCCGGCAGTGTTTTTTTGCGAGTCCCTTGGCCGCCTTTTCCGTTATATAGTGGCTGATTTGCTCAAGGTTATCGTATTCGACGGAAATAATACGTTCGGAAAGTATATCCCATTCTTTGGTCTTGCTACAAATCTTAACAAATGCGGACAATGAGGTCTTTTTCGCTTCCAGAAGAGCTTTTTCGTGCCATTCTTTGAAATCCTGTTTGGGGATGTATTTCATCAATTCATCATAGCCATGCATTGAAGGATGTTTTTTGAATTCGGACCAGGCACTTTCAAAAGCATCTTCTCTCCGTCCCAGTTTACCAAGTAATTCCTGTCGCATGCTCGTTAACCTATAACTGGATTGATTACGCCATTCGCGTTTTTTTTCGAGGGTTAGCCCTTTTTCAACCCAAGCCACCGCATCAGCAAAGCGCTTCTTTTCTTTGTACAACTTGGCGATGTTTTCGCAATCTTTCGGACTGGCCACTGTTTTTTCACAAAGGCTCAGATACGACTGAATATCTTTCTTTACAATATAGATCTTCTTCAAAATATCGGCGTTCCTGTAAACGTCAGGAGGATAATCATAAATAAACTTCGGCGATTCTGATTTGTACGGAACAAAGGCGTTTTCAAGTTGATCTTGAAAATGTTTCATGAATAACCGAAATCCCGCTTTGTTGAGAACTTGGACTATATCCTGCTCAATATCATAACAAAAACCGTAGTCGTCATTATCCATCCATTTAAGGACATACTGCACGGTTTCATCGGCCTTGCCTCCGGCTTTCTGTTTGGCCTTGATCCAGGCGCAGAACAACTGCCCAAAAAACATGCCGAGATTACCGCCGGAATCGTCGATTTCTTCTGCTTTTTCATAACATCCCGAGAGAAAAACATCTCGTACAGACCAACGGCACGCTCAGCCTCTCCATTCTTCACCAAAGCATCAATTCTCTTTTTTGAATCTTCCAACTCGCGAACAAAATCCCATGACCGGTTGTACGATATGAATTGGCCGAGATCCAACGCACGTTCTATCTCCGAAACCACCGGGTCTGATTTTTTTCTTTTTTTCATTTCCAACTCTCAATTTTACACGGTCACCTATTGCCGGAGTGCATCCAATGCCGCCCGTGTCTCCGGCGCCAGTTGAAAGAATGCTTCGAGTTTGTCGCAAGCATACATATTGCATGCTGCACAATTGACAAGTTCTTTTTCCAGACAGCATTTGCGAAGTTCACACATGTCGGAGCAATAGAAGAACTTCCTACCATCGGAACAGCAACCGTCACAATTGATATGCTCAGCCTTGATATCCGCCTTGTATCTTTTCTGACCACTCCTTTGCCACTGAAGCTCTCATCTCGTTGTCATCCGCCTGAGTGGCCAAATATCCTTCACACTTGGAACAATCCAGTCCACAACAAGAAAGCATTATTTCTTCTCCTTTTTCGTTTTCGCCGCCTTCACTATTCACGCTAGTATTTCGGCTTATTCAGCTTGTCTGCGCAGATACTTTTTCACTAAAAGTGCCGATCACTTCCGGACATAAAACTCGAACCATCCAAGCGTCTGCATTTTTTCTTTTTAACCTTTAGTTTTTTATATCGCCATCAATCTCTTTGGATTTATCTTCAATCTGATTTATAAAATCTCTCTCTACCCGCGTAATCCTGTTTTTTATCTTCTCTTTATATTTCTCGTATTCGGTATGTGCTTTTTCAATTGCTTTTTGATGACTAATTTTTCCAGAATGTTGCAATATCTCTTTGCCTGTCATTGTGAGAAAATTATCCAACTGACTTATCCAATCTGCCATATACATTGGTGTACGGTTTAGGGCTTGGATTTCTGCAATTTCCAGATATGCAGTTACCATTCTGTTTAATATGTTCAATTCATCTTGCGAAAGGTAATTTTTAGCAATTTCAATCTCTTTTTTTGTGGGAATCTCACCTTTAAAATTAGTTAATCCGATATTTCTTTTTAAGGAATCTACTCTTTTATAAACTGTTTCTGCTGCGGTTTCTCCGTGAGTAGCCCAGTGCATTTTATTTTGTATGGTTTTAAAAAACAAGATTGACTGCTCTGTTCTTGGGTCATAATCAATGCTTGTGGCATAAATATCTAAAACCTTTCTCCAAAAAACCTTTTCAGATGAACGAATATCGCGGATACGAGTCAATAATTCATCAAAATAGTCGCCTCCACCGGCTTCTTTCAACAATTCATCGTTCATTGCAAAGCCCTTTATCAAATACTCTTTGATAAGTGCTGTTGCCCATTTTCTGAAATGGACACCACGATGCGATTTTACTCTGTAACCTACTGAAATAATAACATCGAGATTGTAAAAATTAGTTGGCTTGGTAGAAAAATCGGAATTTCCGATTTTTCTCATTGTCGGCTCTTTTTCAAGCTCTTGTTCTTTGTATATATTAAGAATATGCTCATTAATTGTAGAACGAGATTTTTGAAATAGTTCAGCCATCTGCTCAATGCTTAACCAAACGGTTTCATTTTCAAAATGTGTTTCAATTTTGATTTTTCCGTCTTCGATTTGGTAGATTAGTATTGGATTATTTTTCATTGTGCTTCCGAATTTAATGTAGTAAAGATTGTCAAGTCTGCCTTCTGACCTTTATTAATGTTGTCTTGTATTTTTCCTGCGAAAATTCCGAAAAGCTTGGACACCATCTTAACCAGACAGTTCCGTCCCCTGGTTTATTATTTCCACATACCCGGGATAGCTGAAAATCCGGTTGCGCCTTGTCACTTTTGGACAAATTTCTTCCGGCCCTGAGACATGCATCAGATCCTTTTTCATCAGCAAGTCGAGAGCCTTGCCCTGCCGTTTGTTTATTCCTGCCGAATGATAGGCATCCCCAGCCTTCCCCAGCCTTTCCAAATTGTAAATTTGAAATAAAGTACCATCTTTTACCCCCGGCATTCTAATACACTCTTTTAATGGGAGAGTTGCGACCACAACCTTGTTCCCCGCTATTTCTATTTCCATGGCTTTGCTATTTGACAAATCTACGTTGTGATTAATGGTCGGATTATCTTTTTCAAGAGCGATATCATACCTTCTTTTTAATTCATTATTGTCAATGACTTTAATAGTCGCAAAAAAAATCATTATTTTCACTTAGCTCGACAAGCTGGGCATGGAATGTGCTTAAGTCAGCTTTCGCGGCGTCTGTTAGGGCACCTGTTGTAATAAATTCGAATTCAATTTCGTATTCATCTTCCAGCGCTTTCGCAACTTCAGATAACTTCCTTTTCAATTTACTATTTCCAACTTCTTGAAGTCTGACTAAATCTCTCAACTGCACCCATGAGGACAAAACCTCACGCAAAGGCTCTGCATCAACCGCCCCATTTCCTATGAATTTTCCTTGAAGGACAAAAAATAGTCTGCTGATTATCATCAATAAACATTGCATCAATTTGTTTGTCATCTGCGCCATCTGTCATATCATCCTTGGTTTCACTCATGTCTCTCGAATGAATATTGCGCAGGTACCATGCAACAAATCGTTGCCCATCATTTGGAAAATTCTGCTGGTAAAATTTATCTTGTATTTTATCGGCTATTTTTTGGTACATTATTTTTTCTCCTAGTTGAGATACATGTATTGAAAACATAATGTCAGGCATAATCTGCCGCCGAGCGAAGCGGGGGAACTGGGCCGCAGGCCTAGCCGGTCAGCCTTAATGCCATTGTTCCAATGGGATAAGATTGTGGCTGGCGCACAATCTATCCTTATTCGTTATGCATTTTCTGTTCTAATCTTCGTAAGTTGATTATTTCTTCCTCTAACTTATCTATTTGTTTTTTTAATAAATTTAGCGAATTGATATTTGTGTCAATTGTTGAATGTAATTTTATAATTTTGTCATTATTTAATTTTGATAAAAAATTTGCTTGTTTTGTTTTGTAGGCATATTTTTCAGTGTTAACATGCGAAATGTACAGAGAAAAAGATTGAATGATAATAGATGCAATAATTAAAAAAAGACCTATGTATGTTGGAATTTTTACTTTTTTTAATGCTTTCAGTAGTTTTTGCTCCATATTGCGCTCACATGTGATAGCAGCTATGAGTCCAATTTTGTCACTGGATATCAAGCAGATAAATATTTCTCAAGAGCTTCAGTTACTATAGTATTAAGAGTAGTTCCTTTGGCTTTGGCTAATAAAGCCGCTTCGCGATGAAGATCACTTCCGGTTCTAACATTAAAGCTACCTTTAAACGGTCTTTCAGGGATTTTTCCTTCTTTGGCGCAAAGATCTAAATAATCATCTACCGCATCTTCAAATGCCTCGCATAAACCGTCAACATCACTGCCTTCATAGCTAATGAGGCTGCGAATAAATTCTATCTTCCCATGAAAAATTCGATCCTCATCGCTATAATGAACTGAACCATAATATTCTTTGTAACTCATCATATCTTTCATAACATCCCCTCCTTTTTAAGAAGTTCAAGGATATCATCAATAATATACATTTTGATAATGTTATTGGGGTGAGGTTTATGCAAAGTGAAGGCAGTTACAACTTACCATATTGTTTTAACATGAGGA
>JAFDFV010000185.1 GCA_019309665.1 Deltaproteobacteria bacterium
CTGTTTCAGTGGAAAAGACTCTTCAGAATCGCTGGAAAATCGAGGAAAACGGGAAACAGAGGTACGTATTAACGCTCGATGAAAAAGTTTTTCCGATATCCATTCAACAAGCGTTTATAAACAATAAAATACGGAGAATTTATTTTGTCGGTCAGGGTACGGCCGGAGTTGCTGCACAAGTATGTTCAGATATTTTAAATTACTACATTGATGAGCCGTGTTTTTCTGCGCGTTCATTTAAGGCATCAGAACTCAGCGGATTTAAGCTTAATGAATACGATGACAAGAACAGTATGGCAGATGCACTTGTTGTTGCTATTAGTCAATCCGGAACAACAACGGATACAAATCGTACCGTGGATATGGTTAAAGAGCGAGGAGCCCATACCATCGCCATAGTCAACCGCAGGGATTCAGACATTACGTTTAAGGTTGACGGTGTTATGTACACAAGCAGCGGGCGGGATATTGAGATGTCGGTGGCTTCAACAAAGGCATTCTATTCTCAGATTATAGCGGGAGCTCTCTTGGGCCTTAAAATTGCAAGCTTAAAGGGTTTGCGGAATGATGAGTTTATAACAGAAGAAATAAGACAGATGCGGGTAATTCCATCACATATGAGAAAAGTTCTATCTATGAAAAAAGAGATAGAAAAATCCGCCAAAAGGCTTGCCGCAACAAAAAATTACTGGGCAACGGTAGGCAGTGGTCCCAATAAAGCTTCTGCAGATGAAATACGTATCAAACTGAGCGAACTCTGCTACAAGACAATTTCCTCTGATTACATAGAGGACAAAAAACATATAGATTTATCATCCGAGCCTCTTATAATTGTGTGTGCTGCCGGCACAAAACGAAATGTTATAGGTGACATCATTAAGGATACTGCCATTTTTCAGGCACACAAGGCCACGCCTGTTGTTATAGCTGACGAGGGAGAGAGCGGATTTAATGCCTATGCAGAAGATGTATTTCATGTTCCGGTTGTAAACCAGCATTTTGCACCTATCCTGAACACTCTGGTCGGGCATATCTGGGGATACTATGCAGCCCTTGCCATTAATGAGGGATCGCGTTTTTTATATGCATTTAGTAAGGAACTGCAGAATACTATTGATGATTATATAGAGAGTGGCCTTGATGTTTACGAAGTTGTACTTGAAAAAACATTCAGAGAAAAAATTGCACGTTTTTACAAACAGTTCAGGGAAAAAAGATCTGTGAAAAAAGTCCCGACTTTTATTGCCAATGCTTCAGATTTGACTCTTCTTCTTAAATACCTGGCTGGAAAACTGCCTGTGTCGGATTTTGAGATCGACTTTGACAAAAAGGGTACAGCACTTAACATGCTTAATACTCTGTTTAAATCTATTGGAGAATCTATTAATTATATGTCTCGTCCTGTGGATGCAATAAAACACCAGGCCAAGACAGTTACTGTAGGTACAAGTCGTATAAGTGAAAAACTTGAGGGCCTCATTTTTAATGAGTTAGCAAAACACAATTTAGGTGTTTCACAGCTTATAAACAAAAATATTGTTGTTCTTAAAAATCTTCAGAGAATTATTTCACATATCAAGGGGTTAATTTTATACAGAATAGGCAATCTTAACCTCCTTGGTGAACCGACAGATGAGTCAACAATAGAGGTTTTAGAGAAAGAGGGTTCTTTAAAACCCATTCCATCAAGAGTTGAAAAGGATAACATACTTAAGGGTACTAAAAGGATAATTGTTCGACATGGGAATGTATATATCGGCAAAGGTCGTAAAGATAACCGAAGTATTCTTGTTATTCCAATAATCTCTGATTCTCCTGAAATGCCGAATATGATAGAATATCTTCTTTTATTGAATATTACATTTAAAGAAGAAGTCTCCCTTGCAGTTAGGATAAAAGCGCTTGGCGGCAAGTATGAGCATATAAAGAATATTGTTCAAGAAAACAGCATTGCCTGGGACGATAATTATTTTGAATCTGTTGAGATAGAGGAACTTTTCGGCAGGTCTGCTGAGAAGATAGGGGAATTTATAGTATCCCTTCAAGGGTAACGGTTCACAGTTTGTGGGTTCCCACGCTGGAGCATGGGAACCCGGCAAGGAGACAACTAACATGTCGTCAGAAAATTTTCCACGAAAGGCCGAAAAATTTGAGATTCAAGCTTACAAGAAGCCAAAGGATTTGATAAACATTAAAAAAACTCATATTTCTTACTCTGGATCACCTCAAAAGCATCAGTATGATCCTGATAAGATTATTCTGGTGCCTGACCCATACAGTTCCGATGCTTTTTACTATGAATTTAAAATTGAGGATATTTCCTATGTAGAAGAACTTCCCAGCCTTGTAAGCATGGAAGGTGAAACCGTTACAATGTCCAGAATCTGGATAAAAAAAATGAGCATAGGAATAAAAGGTTTTCCTTTTATTGTCGAAGATACCACGAGACTATGAATTATTTATGCAACTTCTCAAAAAGTTCTGGTGAATTACGCGATAAATGACGAGCCCACTGATAATAAAATATAAAATATCTGGAACTCACATCTAAGTGAGCCTAAAAAAAACAGTAGCCAACCCTTTTAATGCGTATTGATTAAACAGCAGGTCATATGTTTTAAGTATGAATTATCTCTTATACACTGTTTTTTCTTAAAGCTCACTAAAATGTTCAAACAGCCAGCTTTTTTATATTTTATTATCAGCAGGCTCGTTTATGTATTTATTGAGAAGTTGCTTGTTTATGAGAAATGTAGGTTGGGCATTAAATAATGAAACCTGTGATTGCAATAGTTGGTTGCGGAAGAGTCGGAACCGCTCTTGCTAAATTTTTATCAGAAGCCGGCTATGGAATTTCCGGCCTTGCAAGTAAAAGCTTTTCATCCGCAAAAAGACTTGCAGACTTAACAGGAGCCGGGCGTTTCACTACCATACCCTGGGAAATAACAAAAAAAGCAGATATTGTTTTTTTAACAACTCCGGACAGCGAAATATCTGATACATGCAGCAATATTGCATTTAATGAGGGCTTCAAAAGAGATTCCGTGGTCTTGCATTGCAGCGGAGCACTTCCATCAACGATTTTATCATCGGCAAAAAGCTGTGGCGCTTTTATCGGGTCAATGCATCCCATGCAGAGCTTTGCCCTGAATGAAGGGAATGAAAGCCCTTTTCACGGAATCATATTTGCTGTGGAAGGTGATGCTCAAGCTTTACATATAGCAGTAAAAATTGCGGTTGATCTTGGCGCAGATTGTATTTCAATAAACACGGAAGATAAAACCCTTTATCATGCTGCCGCCGTGGTTGCATCAAACTACCTTGTAACCCTTCTTTCTCTTGCTTTCAGGCTTATTGAACATGCAGGCATATCCGGCAGTGACACCTGGAAGGTCTTAAAACCTTTAATTAAAGGTACGCTTTTGAATATAGAAAAGGCCGGAATTCCAGCAGCGCTGACAGGTCCTGTAGCCAGAGGAGATATTAAAACCGTGGAGAGACATATAAAGGCAATAGGGGAAAAATCACCTGAATTGCTTGATCTTTATAATACTCTTGGTTTTCATACAATAGGCATTGCAGAATCAAAAGGCACTCTTTCAAAAAAATCTGCTGATATCCTTAAGAAAATAACAAACAGAAAAGACAGAAAAGATAGTGCCTAAAATGCCTAAAGTATATTAAAGTGCCTAAAGTTAAGGAATTCTGTCACTTTATATTCCTTCGGTCGTCAATGCGCAAAAGAGGAGTAACTCCTACAACTCCGTATTATCAATTAGCACGCCGAAGGCGTACCACAACTTTAGGCACTTTAGGCACTTTAACATACTTTAGGCACTTCTTTTTAACTTTAGCTCACTTTAAGCACTTAATTTCAGGAGGCTGTTGTGAAATTTATTTCATTTGGTGATATTCATGATCATGCGGAAAATGTACAAAAAATAGATGGAATCTCAGATGCGGACTTTGTTGTTATTACCGGAGATTTAACAAACTACGGCGGGATTAAAAAGGCCAGAAATATTATAGACTTTATATCGCGTTATAATCCCGCTATCTATGCTCAGTTCGGCAACATGGACCTTGAAGAAGTGAATAATTACTTTGATGAAATCGGAATCAATCTTCACAGCAAAGGCATTATTATCGAAGATGTAGGAATTTTCGGTGTTGGAGGTTCCAATTCTACGCCATTCAACACCCCAAGTGAATACAGCGAAGAACAAATAGAAGAATTTATTTATAAAGGATATGAGAGCATAAAGAACCTCCCAATAAAAATTATGGTCTCTCATACTCCTCCACATAACACCGCCCTGGATATTGTTGGCGAGGGAATTCATGTTGGAAGTACGGCTGTTAGAAAATTTATAGAAAAATATCAGCCTCAGCTTTGTCTTACAGGGCATATTCATGAAGCAGTCGGAAAGGATAAAATAGGCAGCACCATTATTGCAAACCCAGGCATGTTAAGTGATGGCGGTTACACGGAGATCGTTAAAAACGGGGAGAACCTTGAAGTGGCATTGAAAAAAATTTAACTGCCCGGGCAATTTTACATAAATTTGCAAATTCAAGAAAG
>JAFDFV010000186.1 GCA_019309665.1 Deltaproteobacteria bacterium
GAAATTCCAGTTGATAAAGAGAAAAAGCCGCTCAAGGTCGGACTTGTCGGCGAAATATCTTTTCTCAGGGACAAGTGCCTGAATAAAAATATTGAATATATCCTGGGAAGCCAGGGGATTGAGCTGAGAAACTTCTTTTTGCTTGGGGAAGAGTTAAAGAATATAACACGAATAGTGTTTCTGAACCAAAACAAAAGAAAGTATCTATCCAAAGTCGCGGACCGGTATTTACAATGTACGGTTGGCGGACATGCCCTGGATTCCGTTGCTCACTCGATCCATTGTGCAGATGAGGGCTATGATGGTATGGTTCATGTTTGTCCCTCCGGATGCATGCCTGAAGTAAGTGTACGTCCGATCCTCAAGCGTGTCAGTAAAGATAAGGATTTTCCCATACTGGAAATGTCGTATGACGAGCATACCTGCGGCGTCGGAATTGCTACCCGCCTGGAGGCTTTTGCCGATGTCCTTATGGAAAGAAGAAAAAAACAGCTCCCCCGTCCATCGCGGGGAGAGGGTAATTGATAGGTAAATAAATGAACAACTCCTGTTATTTGGGCATAGATGTCGGTTCCATCAGTACAAATTGTGTAATAACTACGCCGGAAGGTGAAGTGCTTTTTGAAATATATAAGCGGGGGGAAGGCAACCCGATTAAATCGGTGCAGCAGTGTCTTGCGCAACTTACGGAACAATTGCCTGACAGGTTTCGCATCAAAGGCGTATGCACTACAGGAAGCGGTAGAATACTTGCCGGCGCGGTAGTAGGCGCTGATGTGATTAAAAACGAAATTTCCGCGCACGCCCGTGCGGTGATACAGCTCTATCCCGATGTGCGGACTATATTCGAAATCGGCGGACAGGACAGCAAAGTAACAATTCTCAGGGATGGAGCGGTTGTAGATTTTTCAATGAACCTGGTTTGCGCCGCAGGCACGGGAAGCTTTCTTGATTCACAGGCAAGACGACTGAATATCACTATTGAGGAACTGAGCAGCAGGGCAATGATGTCGGAAAATCCCACTAACATAGCCGGGCGCTGCACTGTATTTGCAGAGTCTGACATGATTCACAAACAACAGCTCGGGAATGAACAGAAAGACATAACCATGGGACTGTGTCATGCGCTCGTAAGAAACTATCTTTCCAATGTGTGCAACGGGAAAGAGATTAAACCTCCCATCGTATTCCAGGGCGGTGTAAGCGCAAATAAGGGAATATGCCGCGCTTTCAAAGAAACGCTTCAGTGCGATATCATTATTCCCCCCTACAATATGGTCATGGGGGCATATGGGGCCGCGATTATCGCTTCAAAATCCTGTATAGAAAAGACAAAATTTCGAGGGAAAGAAGTATACGCGCATAACATTATTACAAAAGGTTTTGAATGCGGCGATTGTCCGAATTGTTGTGAAATAATCGAGGTACTCGATGAAGATGAAGTAATCGGCAGAACCGGCGGACGGTGTGGAAAATGGGAGGGAAGGACGGAACCAAGAAAAGCCCTCAAAGGGACCGGCCGGATGGGTACTGTTGTGGAACATCAAACATGCAGGCAGGTGGACAATGTACCTGATCTTATTCAAATAGGCGTTCCCACAAAAAAGTGCCTAAAGTGAGCTAAAGTGCCTAAAATGCCTAAAGTTAAGGAATGCACCTTCGGTGCTGCCAATTGTATATATAAATTAATGAAGCGAAGCGCCTCCTTCTTCTGGCCTTGTGAAATTAATTATCTGAAAGTCTATAGCTTGTGGGGTAAGGGGGACGATGCACTTGAAAATGTCCCCCTTCAATCAATTCAGGCATCTTACCCCCGTAATAATACCGACAGTATTAAAAAAAGTTTTCTCACCCCGGAACCAAGCTCATCAGCCTCCAGAGGGGACCCGCAAGTGTGAGTGAGAAACCCCCCAGCTACCCGATCAGGCTATTTTTTAAACTATTTTTTATATTTTATAACGGTACCTCTTACAGTTGTTTTATATCCGTTTAATATATATGCCCAAAACCAATTTTCAGTAATTACTGGGTTTAAAAGGGCATCTCCACCTTTACTTTCAATAGCATACAAATATGCATCTCTAAATCTAGTGTTTTGTCCGATAGGGACTACACTAAACAACATAAGACCTGTAGCTGATCCTTCGCCTTCGCCTAAAATTTCATATTCGCTATTGTCTATATCGATATTAGCAATTCGTAGAGGTACAGAGGCGCAACCATAAGTTAATATGAGAATTAAAAAGAACAAAAAAAGGTTTCTCATTTTCTAAATCTCCTTTTTTAAAAGTATTCATGCAAGTTTTTTAATTACGATATTTAATGACCGTACCTTTTACAGTTGTTTTATATCCGTTTAATATATATGCCCAAAACCAATTTTCAGTAATTACTGGGTTTAAAAGGGCATCTCCACCTTTACTTTTAACAGCTCTTTGATATGCGTCTTTAAATCTAGTGTTTTGTCCGATCGGTATAATATCAAACAACATTATTCCGGTAGCTGAACCTTCACCTTCACCTAAAATATCGTAACTTCCTTTTTCTACATTGTTTGTAAGTTGTAATGGTGTTGAGGCGCAACCATAAGTTAATGATAGAACAATTAGCAGCATTAAAATTTTCTTCATTCATTACCCTCCCTGTTGATGATTTTTTGTTATCGCTTTGATTGCATTCATTATAAAAATGATTTCTTACATTTTTTTACGCCATTCGCCCGGCAGCAGCCGGACCTCCAAGAAAGACTATCGGTAAAACCGGTAGAAAAAGGTTTCTCAATACACAAATGATATGCATCACAGCCTCCAATTACGGGATTTGCGTTTCGGAGCGCATGTAATTTTGACCGAGTCCTAATGTCGTTTACAAGTCAAGATTAATTCCACTTTTATATGACTTGAAATTGACATTATGTTGATTTCGGGAATGAAGCTTTTTTATACATTATTGACTTAAAATCAACATTTAGCGTGTGACCGCGGAGATCAACAGGATGAAAAAACTATCATGTCAATCCTGTTTATCCGTTTTGATTAACCGTGAACCGTTAATAGCTTACTTTTAAATCCAGTATCGCTATCTTTTTTCCTTTACTGGTTACATAAGCGTGTATCTCGGATTCTTCGTTATCTCTTTTTGTTTCCGTGCATTCAAAAATTAATTCTTCTCCGCAGGAAACCGGTGAAAAAAACTTCGCCAGAACAATTTCTTTTAGTTTTACATTTTTTTTACGCCATTTCTGCAAAATAACTAAAACAGCCTGTATTTTACAAAAGCCCGGCAGAACGGGTTTTTCTGGGAAGTGACCCTGAAAACCTATGAACTTTTCAGGAAAAAGAAAACGGGCAGATACAATGTTACTATCTTTTTCAATTATATCAGACAGGTAGTGTTTAATTTCCTGCATAATTCTATTCATGCACGGATCTCCAATAGTCGAACAATAAGATTATATTTATATTGATAATGTTTGATAATAATACCGGCAGGATAAAGTTTTTCATTCACTTTTTGGTATTCATAATAAAAAACACTCCAGACTTTGCTGTTATTTTCATAATAGTTTTTTTCGATCAGAACTTTATCAGCGCCGGCAAAGACATATTCCATAGTACCTGGTACCTTTGGCTGGCTGAAAATGATTGTATGTTTTTTCTTAACAACATTAGCGCCTGCCGCTGGTATGCAGTCAAAATAAGCCTTTTTGATGTTATCAGCCACTGCGTTTGCAAAATCGCCGTAACGTGTAAACTCTTCAATCGCAAACCTGCAATCAACTTTATCTTTCTTCATTGATAATTCAAAAAGGGTGCAGCCTCCTATTGGATTTATCCCAGCTACTGTAAAAGATTTATTTTTAATGTCCGCATCAATATAACCGATAGCAGAAGGAATGGAATGTCGTTTGTACATAAATTCAATACTGGTTACGAGCTGGAATTCAGACGGCAGGGAACCGGCAAATTGTTGACGCACATCTGTTGGATCGAATAACTCAACCGGCACAAGCGCTGTTTTTTGAAAAGGGATAATAGTGCAGCCGGTTAAGCAAAGAATATACAGCCCTGCTGTTATATGCTTTAATAGTGTAGGAATTTCCAGTTTTTGCATAATAAATTCGGTACCATAGGATAAATGAGTAAAAAGTGCCTAAAATGCCTAAAGTTGTGGTACGCCTTCGGCGTGCTATAGATTTTCAGGGCTTGGTTATAAGTTCAAATAGAAACAAAATGAGCAAAAGTTGTATGGTGGAAAAAAATTAAAACTGGCAGCGCCGAAGGCGCATTCCTTAACTTTAGGCACTTTAATATACTTTAGCTCACTTTAGGCACTTATTGTTCGCACCAAAGAAGATGCGTTAATTTAATATTAATAATTGAGCTTTATGCCCAATTCTTCTTAAGTTGTATTCTCTATCCATAATCTATAAAATGATGGGATGACAATTATTGAAGCAATATATCCAAATAAAACACCTGAGACTATCGTAGCCCCGATTGAAAATAATACCGGATGGTTAGCAAACAACAATACTCCTGCGCCTATGAGTGTCGTAATTGCCGAAAGCGA
>JAFDFV010000549.1 GCA_019309665.1 Deltaproteobacteria bacterium
GCCAACGACAATTTTATGAACCGTCTCAGGCGGATAAGTGTCGTAATGGGTAACGGCCTTGACCGCATCTCCTGCCCCTATTCTGAAAATAATTTCGGTTATGCCGGGTACCAGCGAAACAACCCTCAATGGACTTTTTGTAATTGAGATATGGTTGCCCTGAACATCAGTAAACGCTATTGGATGGGAAAATACCGGAACCGCACTCCAGAGAATTGCAAAAAGAATAAAGGAGCATAAATAGTAGTAATGTTTGACTTCTTTCATCTTACCCTCATCAGAAAGGCAGGGCAAGGGGAGGTACTCCGCAGGAACCTCCCCTTGCCATGCGAGTTTTAGAAATCATACCCCAGACCGAGGAAGAAGCTCCTTCCCGGCATGGGATAGCCCTGAACGTGCTCACAATCCTTGTCAAAGAGGTTTTGAATCTCGCCTCTCAAGGTGATCCCCCCATATTCTTTGAAATCAAAGATCCTTTTACTGACAGTCAAATTGGCAAACGTAAAGCGGCCTTGTGTTATCGTCGTGTAAGTACCGCCTTCGTAATCCGTAATATCCTGTTTCCCTGTGTAGTAAAGGTTCAGGTTGGCGGAAAAGCCGTCAAGATCAGAGACTGTGATACCGTATGATACATGAAGAGCCGATGTGTATTTAAGGTCTTCATTAGCTTCCTTATCCTTGTATTTTGTGAGATAGACAAAACTGACGTAAGGCTTGACCTGATAATCCCAGGAAAAAAGAGAGCCAATATCGTACGAAAGCTCGCCTTCCACACCTTCTACTTCAGCTTTTCCAAGGTTTTTCCATGAGGTATCACCACCCGCTGTCGTGTAAGTGTCTATTTTATCCTTGAAATCGGTATGAAAATAGGTGAGGGAAGAATCGAAAGAAGCGTATGAGAAGTCTATACCCGCTTCATATGTCCCGCTTTTTTCCGGTTTCAAATCGGGGTTGCCCACATAATGTGTAGGCCAAAACCCCGAAGTAGTGAAATCCGCAGCCAACTCCTTTGCAGAAGGCATCTTGAATGCCTCCCCGTAGTTTGCCCTCAGCTTCAGCCAGTCTGTAATGAGATAGGCCGCGCCAACCCGCGGAGAAATGTGATCATCACTCTCTTTCTTCCCGTCACCTTTCATATCCACTTCATATTCGTCATATCTTACGCCTCCGGTGATTATAAATTTTTTATCAAAAAGCCTGGCTTTGGCCATGAAAAAACCGGCAGGATTGTCATATTCAGATTTTTTCGGATCCCAGGAAGTTTCTATTTCATAGTTTACCCAGTCAAAACCGGCGGTAACAAGAAAATATTCCTGGTTGTAAGATACCTGGGCCTGTGCCCCTTTTTGATCGGTTTTCTGTTCGTCTGGAATACCATCATCCCAACCGTTGGGATCGCTTGCCGTAGGATCAACCCACTTGTCCTTATCCTTACCGTCAAAGTATCTGGCCTGCCAGGTAGCCGTCATAAATAAAGTCGATTGCCCTGTTGCTTGAATTTTTATAATCGTCCAGATCGTTCTGGCTCAAGTATCCTGAATCGCCCACATGATCGGCATCATAATAACTGTAAATAACGCCGATGCGATTTTCGGGCAGGAACTCATAACCGAGATTCAGGCTGCAGTTTTCCTTGCGATCATATCCGGTGTTGTAAAACTTCTCTCCACTGGCAGTATCGTAATCGTCTTTAGAATCTCTGGTAAAACTACCGGAAAAATCAAACGATTTATACTTTCCTGAAGCCCCTGCACTTCCTTCCTTGTAGCCAAAACTTCCCAGTATTCCCTCAACAAACACAGCGGGTTTATCCTTCCCCTGTTTGGTAATCACGTTTATGACTCCGCCCATGGCGGCAGATCCGTATTGAACGGATGCAGGTCCCCTTATTATTTCCACCCTTTCTATGTTTTTGGTGCTGATTTTGGCAGTGTTACCGGTACCGGCCCTCCGGCCGTTCATAAGAATCAGCACACGACCCTCAAGGTCATTGCCGTGGGTTTCTGTCCTGAAGCCGCGAATACCGACTGAATTTAAGGCACCCGGGTATCTTTGACTGTGCCCAATAGCCTTTTCAGTCAATAATTCTCCGAGATCCTTGGCGGAAGAATTTTTGATCTCTTCCGCATTAATAATGGTTACATTGGTGGTAATCTCCTTTTTCTTTTCTTTTACCCTGCCTGCGGTTACCACCACCTCTTCCATTGTTGCCACATCCCCACCTTCCTGCGCAAAAATTGGTCCAGGTAAGGCAAAAAACATAAATACTGATAATACTGTCACACAACTTAACAACTTCTTCATTTTCTTATTTCTCCTTTCCCCTCGGTTGGAATTGCAAAAAAAAATCCCCAAACCGATAAATCGATCTGGGGATTGCCTTTTTTATCCTCAAACGCTTGTTGATTAGCACCCTGTCCGCGAGGTTGCCAAACAATCTTTCAGGTATAGACTTTCAGATAATTA
>JAFDFV010000550.1 GCA_019309665.1 Deltaproteobacteria bacterium
TCAGGTTGGAAGAAGGCTTGGGATTTTTTCAGGCCTTGGCGATATGGAGAATTCAGGGTTGGCTGCAAAAGCTGAAGATGCATGCATTCAGCTTGGAATTAATCCTGAAAATGTTGATGAAATAATAGATGAGATGATGAAGAGGTTTGTTTAACCTCCTTTCCCTTGACATTTTTTAGTAAAGTCAATATTCAGCTAAAATACGTAACTTCTCAATAAATCCAGGTAAATTACATGCTACAAGACTCGCCCACTGATAATAAAATGTAAGAATATCTGAAACTCGCATCCAAGTGAGCCTAAAGAAAAAACAGTGGCCAATCATCACCAGCGGACTCGTCTTTTTTATTTTACCCGAACTTTTTGAGAAGTTACTAAAATACTATGTAACACTTTAGATAATATGCAAATATTATAGCTGGAACTCAGAGCCGAAGTTGGACTTTTTACGAAGCCATCATTAATTGAAAGGAACTTTGAATGGGAGAACCAAAGTTAAAAGAGCATGTCATAAACAGGGACTGGTGCAAAGGGTGTGGTATATGTGTGCATTTTTGTCCTAAAAAGGTGCTTGAGCTTGATGATGGTGATAAGGCTTTTGCAAAGCGGCCTGAGGATTGTATTTGCTGTAAACTATGTGAATTCAGGTGCCCTGATCTGGCTATAGAAATAATTGTAGATCAGGAGAGCGAGTAACTAAGGTTTTATTATGAATGAAAATTTAAAATTTATCCAGGGAAACGAGGTGTGTGTGGAGGCTGCGCTTTATACAGGCCTTGATTTTTTTGCAGGTTATCCCATAACACCTTCCACCGAAATTATGGAACATATGTGGCCAAAAGACTTCCTAAAATAGGGGGCAAGTTTCTTCAGATGGAAGATGAAATAGCGTCTTTGTGTGCAATTATCGGCGCATCACTTACGGGTCATAAGGTCATGACAGCTACAAGCGGCCCCGGATTTTCTCTTATGCAGGAGGCTCTGGGATATGCGATTGTGGCTGAAATTCCCTGCGTAATTGTAAATGTTCAGCGAGGCGGGTCTTCTACCGGCATTCCAACACATGTTGGCCAGGGGGATGTTATGCAGGCCAGGTGGGGAACCCATGGAGATCACGCAATAATTGTGATGACAGCCTCAAACCATCAGGATGTTTTTGCAATAACCGTGGATGCTTTTAATATGGCAGAAACATACAGGACGCCGGTGATACTTCTGTTTGATGAAGTTGTCGGCCATATGCGTGAAAGAATTTTTATTCCGAAAAAAGGAGAGATTCCTTTGGTGGAAAGGCTTAGGACATCTGTAAAAAGAGGGGTGGATTTTCATCCCTATCTTCCCAGAGAAGACGGGCGCCTTCCAATATCTGATTTCGGAGGGGTTAATCGTTACAATGTCACGGGCCTGGTTCACGATATGTGGGGTTTCCCGTCGGATAATCCTAAGATCGCTTACGGCCTTGTACGGCATTTAGTAGATAAAATACAGAACAATACGGATAAAATTAGCAGATATAAGGAATACTACCTGGAAGATGCCAGGACAATACTTATTTCTTATGGTTCTGCTGCCCGTTCCGCACTTCATGTAGTGGAAAACCGGAGGAAGAGAGGTGAAAAGCTTGGTCTGCTGGAGCTTCAGACATTGTGGCCTTTCCCGCATTCTCTTGTTCAAGAGAAATGTGCTGATGCCAAGTATGTGGTTGTTGTGGAAATGAACATGGGGCAGATCCTTCAGGCGGTGAAAGTCTCGGTTGACAGGCCGGAGAGGGTATTTTTGGCCAACCGCATAGATGGCGTTTTAATAACCCCTACAGATATCAGAAATATACTGCGGCTTATCAAGGGAAAGGGTGTATAATTTATGGCAATCAGGGATTACATAAGAGAAAGATTTTTTCCTCATATCTGGTGTCCTGGTTGTGGACATGGGATGGTGCTTAACGGACTTCTCAGAGCCATAGAAAAAATCGGATTAGATAAAAACGAAATAGTCATGGTATCAGGTATTGGATGTTCAGCCCGTATTGCAGGATATGTTGATTTTCACACCATGCATACCATTCACGGGCGTGCCTTGGCTTTTGCTGCCGGAATAAAAATGAGCCGCCCTGAATTAAAGCTGATAGTTCCCATGGGTGATGGTGATGCCCTGGCTATCGGCGGAAATCATTTCTGCAATTGTCATGAACAACCGTGTTTATGGAATGACAGGAGGCCAGTATTCTCCTTTATCCGGTTATGGGACGATGAGTACAACATCACCATATTCAAACATAGACCATGCTTTTGATGTTGTTGAGTTGTCCGTAGCTGCCGGAGCTTCTTTTGTGGGCAGAACAACTACATATCATGCTAAACAAATGGCGGATATTTTAGGCCAGGCTATAATTCACAAAGGTTTTTCAGTGGTGGAAATTATGTCCCAGTGTCCTACTTATTTTGGCAGAAAAAACAGGTTGGGAAGTGCAATTGATATGCTGGAGCAT
>JAFDFV010000187.1 GCA_019309665.1 Deltaproteobacteria bacterium
CATATCGAATACAATCTATTGTAAAGATAGGAGCGTCACGAAAGCGCCCAAAGAAAAATAAATTTATTGCAAAGTAATTAACCAACATATCAAGGAGCGTCCCATAAAGGCCCCGATTCAAGAAAGGCTTCCCACTTTTTTTCAAATCTCCCTCTTTCTCGTTTTTTTGTAGCAGAAAATAATTGTTTAAGATCGATTCCGCATAGGAGCTTTACCTGATCTATTTGTTGATATGAAAGTATGACACCTGACATATTGGCAGCCGTTATCCTTCATCCTTCCGCCCGCCATAGTTGGTCTCACGCAGTTTTTTTTCAATGAATTTTTGCATCTCTTCTTTCTTCGGCAGTTCAAGCTGATACTTGGAAATAAAAAGATTACCATCCATCCCGGCCAAGGCGTATTCCACCAACGCATGGTCTTTGTCTGTACAGAGCAGAATTCCTACAGGCGGATTATCACCTTCTGTCATTATGTTTTTTTTATACCAACTGACATAGGTGTTAAGTTGTCCAATATTTTCATGGCTAAATTCAGCAAGTTTTAATTCTACAAGCACATGACATTTAAGAATCCGGTGGTAAAAGACGAGGTCCACAAAGTTATGTGTTTTGCCAATGAGTATACGCTTCTGCCGGGCTTCAAAACAGAATCTGTGCCCAAGCTCCAAAAGAAATTCCTGAATTTTATCCAGTAGTTCATCTTCGAGGTGCGATTCACCCATCACCTCTTTGGCTTTTAGACCCAGAAATTCAAATATATACGGATCACGGACAGTCAAGGTCGGTTCTGTTTGTTCTGCTGTTCGATTGGCAAGCTCAGAAAGTTTTTCCTTATCAAGAGAAAGACCCGAGCGTTCATAATAAAAACTATTGATTTGACGTTTTAATTCACGCACCGACCAGTTGCCGCGAATACATTCCACTTCATAAAAAGCACGCTTGGTATTGTTTTCAATAGCAACGAGTAAATCCAGATGACTGAATGAGAGTTTAAAAACAAAATCATTCGGGTGCTTTGATTGGGGAGACAGCGTCTCCCCTGTTTGAAGCAAAGCAAGTTCTTTCAACTTGAGGTTTGCTTTCAATTGGGGAGTCACTGACTCCCCAATTTGAGGGTATACCTTATAAAATAGTCGATACTGGAAAACGTCATAGAGGCTCCACTAATAAGAATATGTTTTGCTTGACAAAAAAGTACTTTTTCTTATATTGTGGCAAAAAATTGGTAGCAATTAGTATAATATCTAATGTATCATGGAAGAAATAAGGAGGGGGTATGGCAAAACCTAAGGCTACAATGTCATTTAAACAAAGCCGTAAAGCCTTGTTGGATAAAATGAGTTCAAAGGCTAAGGGGAAAACTGAGGAGAAAGTGATTCATTTTCGTAATAAAGATGTGCCAAATTTCTTGCATGATCTGGATGTTTTTGAAAAAAAATCACGAAAAAGTGTCTTAATTGTTAAATAAGTTAAAATTAATTTTTACAGGATAAAGCGCATCATCTGATGCGCTTTTTTTTGATATGAATAGATATGCACGTACTGCTGAAAGCAAAAATTTTAAAATAATTCCGATAGATCTTCCTTTTTCTCTTTTTGATTTCGTTGATAATCATTTTAAAGGCCTGTCTTCGTTAAAACGTATTTTGTCGCAGGTAAGGAAATCTGCCTTCACATCATATGGCAAAATCACATGATATATTGTAAAATCATTTTCAATATTCATGTGGACGGTTTCATAACACGGATCATCTTCTTCACTCAGCAGAGATGATATTTTGAGTTTCACAGGTTGCTTTATTCTAAGAGAATCTTCATATGTCTTCAAGGCCTTATTGATGGCAATTATGGCCTTTTGAGCATCATTATCCATCACATAGCCAATCATTGCTCCGCAATCACTGCCACCGTCATATTTTCCGGAAAGAAAACAGCCCATACCGCCTTCCCCAACATATTCACCCGCTTGACTGGCATATTTTCCATTGCGGATTACATTTAACCGTTTACACTCAAAGGCAAAAAAGACCCTTGGAAGTCTGCCATGCATGACACGGATGTCAAGCTCACCAACTTCAGTATCTTTTTCAGGGTCCAAAAGCTTAACATTTGCATCAAAAATAAAAGGACGGGAACGATTTTCCGGACAAGATTGAAGATAGGCCACAAAAGGTTTTGTAATTCTGTTCTCTAACGGATTTCGAGTCGTTCTGGAAAAATTATTCCATTCTTTGAAAATAATACGAAATAACCACAGCAAACGACTTGGTGGAAAGGTATCAGCAAAAGGACCCAAATCTCCTATTATGTTCATGCATTCCTCTTCTGGGAGGTGATAATCAGATCAAAAAGGTCCTGAGCATCATTCAACGCTGCGGTTCGGGTCCATTTGCCAAGCATATCCGGTTTTAAAATATGAATTTTATCGTTTTCTACAAAAACAATTCCTCTTAAATAGGCAAGACTGCCTTTTTCACTTATTGATGCGGTTGAAATTCTTTTAAAGGCATTTATCATTTCAACGCCTTTATGATCAACTTCAGTGTTCTTTCTTTTGGTTTTTGTTTTATAAAGAGTAATTAATACTTGACCCAATGTGTTAAATCTGGTCGATTCTGTACAGAAAAAAAAAGGCGGCCGATCCGGTTGCCATGCTTCCAGTATCCAGTTGTTGAGTGTGTTGCATAACCATTTTGAATATTGCAACCGATCTTGTTCGGTAGTTTTATCCAAGGTTTTTAAGGGTTTGTCATAGCGATCAGGTGTTGCACTCTTTTCATAAATTTCACATGTATCTTCGACCAAGGCAATCTCTTCTTTGGTAAGCCCAAAGTATTCATACACAAAAGGTTCAAGCTCTTGTGACAGCTTTTCGGATTTTATTTGACGGGTTTCATCAAACGTATCGCTATGAAGTCTGAAGCTTTTTTGAATATCTTCATATTCATTATAGAGTGCTTCCAGTTTTCTTTTGAATGCCTTTACTTTTAAGGCAACTTTTTCCACAACACGTTCTGCTTTCTTATTATTTATCCCCATGTTGTCAGGTATGGGGAATGGGAGTCTCAGCAATTCATGCAGTTTTACTTCTGGTCTTTCTGTTCCCCAGCCACCTGATGTATGGAATTGGAAATAAGACGACAGTTTAGACTGAGCATAAACCGATAAAAAGATAAGAAGATGTCTGTCTTTCTCAGGTCCGGAGATTCCTGTTACAGAGTCTTGATAAAAAACAAAAAAATCAGAAAATAAAAATCTATTAAACCCTTTGTTAATCAGGACCACTGGGGGAGTGAAAATACATTTTTCAGGGCTTCTGTGAAATCCTTTTAAAGAGGCGTGTCGTTCTGAATCGGGTAAATTTTTATCTTTATATCTTACGGTTTCAAGCTTTTGCTTAAGGGTTATACAGTCACTTGATAGTGCAATAAATTTTGTATTTTTATTTTTTGCTTCGATAAAGGGATCATCAAGGCTTCCAGGGATTGGTTTGGGATCACCATATGTTGCAGGGGCATGATCAAAAGCAGTCTGATACCAAACTTTAAATCCCTTACCTTCTTTCCATGGTTTTTTGGACTTTGGAGTACCTGCGAGTTTGTTGAGGGTTGGCAAATTTTGTAAATAATTAATCAACCGCCAATCGCGAGGTGATCCTGAATAACGGCTTTTCCATAAAACAGAAACTTTTTTTGTCTTTGTCGTATCAATCACATCTTTTAAACGAATGGTCACACGATCATCAGACGTCACCGGTATTTTGCCGACCACAGGGTCCTGACCCAAATATTTTGGAACTACATACTCAATTTCATGGAAATTTATATCCGGTGTATTCGGATTAAAATATGCAATAAAGCATGGTTTTTTTGCATGTTCGAATAATAAACGACTATAGTCAGCCAGATGAATAATTTTGTCTACAGTGGTTCTTTTAAACCACTCTTTTTGAAAATTATCTGTTTTATTGAGCAGAACTACTGATGGCAAGAGCATACAGCAGTTGCCGGATTTTTTAAGATGAAGCAGTGCTTTCCACATGAAGGTATGGGCGACTTGATTTGAAGGAAAGAAAACACTTTTCCGGTATATTTTTTCATTAGGGAAATCTGGGTCGCGAAGCAAAGGATTGTGATTCTCATCCTCTAACCACTGTATAAGAACTTTATCAGGTTGCGATGTCCGTCCGGGCCAGGGGGGATTGCCTATAATTACATCAAAGTTGTCTTGAACAGGAAGGTCATGCTGAAAGAAATTTCCCTGGAAAATACTGGCATGCTTAATATTTTTCCATTGTTGATCTTCATACGCGAGAAGCTTTGGCAGTATTTTTCCGTTTCTATTTTGAAGTTTGTGCAAATAGCGTGGTTCAAATTGATCCAAAAATGCGATATAAAGACTGAAACATGTGATGCGGCAAGCAGTAGGGTTAACATCAATTCCGTACAGGTTTTCCTTTAATAATCGTTTAAGTTCATTAATTTTTGATTTTTCATCTAATGTTTTATTTCGTTCATAACATTCATCAGCCATTCGATTA
>JAFDFV010000013.1 GCA_019309665.1 Deltaproteobacteria bacterium
ATGGCCGCAAAGAAATCTTTATCGAGGGCAATGGCATGGATAGCGAGAAAGAGGAAGAGGCCAATGCCTTTGCCCGCGACAGACTGATCCCCCCTGCCGATTACCGCCGGTTTATTGCGTCATGGGATGGCCGATCTTTAGCGCCTATAGAAGCCTTTGCCGAAAAAATAAAAATCGCTCCAGGTATTGTTGTGGGCCAATTACAATACGATAAACGCCTACCTAATTCCCACGGAAACAAACTCAAGGTCTTTTTCCGCTGGTCGGATTAAGCCCGGAAAAGGAGTAACGGCACAGCTTCACCCACACATAATTTTGGGCATGCAGGTTCAACTTAACACTCGAATCAAACAGATCACGGACCGCATTGAGGCGATCAAAAGCGAATTGTAAAGAATAAACACGGAAAATTATCCGAAATGACAGTTGACCAATTAGAAAAGATTTTGTCTTCTAAAGAGGGAGAGCATCTCGAATTCAAGGAAGCCAAAAAAGGCTTTCACTTTGAGACTCTTGTCAAATATTGCGCGGCATTGGCAAATGAAGGCGGCGGAAAGATTGTTCTTGGGGTAACAGACAATCGTCCCAGAAGCGTTGTTGGTTCACAGGCTTTCAAGCAACCGGAACGAACAAGGTCTGGGCTTATCGAACAATTACATTTAAACATTGATTTTAGCATAGTCAACCACCCTAATGGCCAGGTTCTAATTTTTCATGTTCCAACACATCCAATCGGAAATCCCGTCAAATATAAAGGGATTTACTGGCAACGACAGGGCGACAGCCTGATAGCAATGTCCGAAGACCGTCTGCGTGGTATTTTTGCAGAGGCGGGACATGATTTTTCGGCGGATATATGTGTTTCCGCCACCATGGATGATTTGGATACTGTAGCTATTGAAGATTTTCGCAAACGATGGATTAACAAGTCCGGGAATCAAGGTTTAACCACTCTTAGCCATGAACAGTTGCTTAATGATGCTGAAGCCTTAGTTCACGGCAGTTTAACCTATGCTGCCCTGGTTTTGTTCGGCACACGGAAGTCCCTTGGTCGACATCTTGCTCAGGCGGAAGTTATTTTTGAGTATCGTGCCTCCGACGCCTCTGGTCCTGCTCAGCACAGAAAGGAATTTCGGCAGGGCTTTTTCAGCTTCTTCGATGAACTATGGAACCTTATTAACCTGCGTAATGATATCCAACACTTTCAGTCAGGCCTGTTTGTTCTGGATATTCCGACTTTTTCCGAGCGTGTTGTTCGAGAAGCTGTTTTAAATGCCGTCAGCCATCGTGACTATCAGCTTGGCGGCAGTATTTTTATCAGACAACATCCCCGCCGATTAGTACTCGAAAGTCCTGGTGGCTTTCCTGTTGGTATTACCGAACAGAGTATTCTTGACCGTCAATTGCCACGCAACCGGCGTATTGCGGATATTTTTGCCAAATGCGGCCTTGTGGAACGTTCCGGGCAGGGTATGAACCTGATGTTTGAATTGAGCATTCAGGAAAGTAAACCAACGCCTGATTTTATGGGTACGGATCAGTATCAGGTCGTTCTTAACCTCAACGGAAAAGTACAGGACCCCCGCTTTCTACAGTTTATCGAAAAGGTGGGGCGGGAGACTTTAAGCCTTTTCAGTACAGCCGATTTTTTGTTGCTGGATCATATACACAGAGAACGCAGGGTACCGGATCATCTCCAAAACCGTTTGCAGTCACTTGTGGAAAAGGGCGTTGTAGAGCGTTTCGGCCGTGGCCGTGGGGTCAAATATATCCTCAGCCGCCGGTATTACAAAATGGTTGATAAAAAGGGCGCCTACACGCGTAAAAAAGGACTGGATCGTGAAACAAACAAAACCCTGCTCCTGAAATATATAGAGGAAAACAGGGATAGCGGCAGCAGGCTGAAGGACCTTATGCAGGTGCTTCCTGCCTTGTCAAAAGATCAGGTGCAAAAATTAGTTGCTGAACTCAAAAAAGAAGGAAAAATTTTCAAGATCGGAGCTACGAAGGCAGCCTTATGGTATCTGGAAAACACGCATTCTATTGCGCCATAAAAAAGAAATGGCGCAATCATGGCGCAATTAAATATGCATAACTGTTTGATATGCAATGAATTATATTGCGCCGCCTATTACAGTGATAATTGTTTTGATGCAATAGAAAACGCAATAGAGCGGAAAAGAATAGAACCACGAAAGGCACTTAAAACACGAAAGAAAAATGTTTTTCGGTTTTTCTTCTTGTTCGTGATTTTCGTGCATTTCGTGGTTAGGAACTGAAGACAAACATGAAAAAATTTACAAAACAAGACGGTAAAAGCCTGCATATAGTAAACGAGAACATGGATGCGCTTAAAGCCATCTTCTCTGAAGCCTTTACAGAAGACCTGTCTGCATCCGATGACGAACAGGCAGGCGGCGTGGATTTTGATTTCTAATATGGAAAACAATAACAACTTCCAGGCAGAGAAAGATCAACACCGAATATTGGCCAAATTTCTAGTCAATAACACTAAACTGGAAGAGCTATCAGCCAAGTTAAGCATCTTTAATATCCTTAAAGTCCTCCGAATTGAACAAGCTGAAATACGTCATAGTAATGTTATGGCTTGGCTTCTTAATCCCCAAGAAAGTCATGGTTTAGGCCAGACTTTCCTCCGAAGAGTCCTTTCTACAATCTTATTAGACAATGAAAGCTCTACCATAAAGCTTACTCCAGCCCGTATGGAACTGATGAATATGTTAGACGTTGAAATCCGGCGAGAGTGGAAAAATATTGATTTGTTAGCCATTAGTGAATCAAACAAATGGGTTCTTTTGGTAGAAAATAAAATAAAGTCAAAAGCAACCAAACGACAGCTTATTAAATACATTGAAATTGTGCAGAAAGAATTCCCAAAATTTACCATCATTCCTGTTCTTCTCACTTTAGAGGAAGATGATAATACAGAGCTTTTAGAAGATATTGGATATATTTCCTGGAGCCATACACAAATGTATCATGTTGCTAATCATGTATTTAATCAACGTCAGGATAGAATCCCACGAGACGCAAAGGTTTTTCTGCAGCATTATTTGGTCGCCTTGAGGAGAATTACAATGCAGGACGAAGAAATAGTTAGAATATGTAAAGAAATATACCGAACACATAAAGATGCCATTGATTTGATTGTAAAATGGGGAGCAACTTCTCAATTTGGAGTAGTTGCAGAAAGTTTTATTTCAGATAATAATAATTTGTTTCAATTAGCAGTAAGGCCTATTTCTGTGTGGTTTATCCCAAAGGAATGGAAGAAAGAGATGCTACCCTGTTCAAATAGATGGACATTTCTTTCGGAACCTTATCCTGTTGCATGTTGGTTTGTTTTTCGTCAAAAGAGATCAAAGGTGGGTTTTGTAATAGAAGTAGGTAGCATGGAGGATTCTAAAAAGAGACTTAAGTTAATCAATGCTTTTCAAGATAAAGGTTTCAAAATTGGGAAAAAAGCATTTCGCCCAGAGGCTAAATATACGCGGGTGCATTCTATTTATCGCAGTTTATCAGATCCAGACGACCCTGAAGAAATGGAAAAGCAAATTAATGAGCTCTGGAAAAAGAGTAAGGATGCTCTTGATTTAACAGGGAAGATTATAGAGAATTTTAAATGGAAATAATACATAAAGTCACTGGATTGCATATAAAAAACTAATAATCGAATTGATAATTCAATTGTATTATATAATCTCCAATTTTTAAGAAACTAGAAGAATATTTGATGAATAACCTTAAATATAAACAATCTATATTTGAAATTCTAAATAATTTTAAAGGCATTGAACCCCTTAAAGAATTATTCTGGTCAGAATTGAACTATGATCGGGTTAATGAATCTCTTTCCAGAAGGAATTGGCCTAAAACAGCAACTGAAGTCTTAGCGGAAGATCCTGTTCTTTTTGCTTCCGGTGGTCAGGGCGATGAGTTTCACATTATCTATTCACGTTTGTCATCGGATCGTCTTTTTATTACTCATGAACGACCTGTTGTTTCAAAGCTTTTGAACGATCATCCTTATTCGTTATTTATATTTTCAAATGAGGCACAGGACAAATGGCATTTTATTAACGTGAAATATGATGAAAAAACAGAAAAGCGTCGTCTGTTTAGAAGAATTACAATTGGGCATGGAGAGCGGCTGCGAACAGCTATAGAGCGTATAGAAATGTTAAACCTCGATCGCGCTGAAAAGGATTTATTTGGTCAGTCTCCTCTATCAATTCAGCAAGTTCACGATAATGCTTTTAATGTTGAAGCTGTTACAAAACAATTTTTTGATGAATACAGAATTGTTTTTAAAAATCTTCAGAACAATTTGGAAAGCCAAAGCAAAGATAAAGTATGGGCACATGATTATGCTCTTCAGTTTTTAAATAGAGTTATGTTCCTGTATTTTATCCAGCGAAAAGGATGGCTGGGGGGAGACAGTGAGTTCCTCAGATCTTTCTGGAAAAGTTACCAAAAAACAGAACTGCCTGAAGATACGTTTTTTGAACAATGGCTTTCAGTGCTATTTTTTGAAGCCTTTAATAATAAATTTCATGGCGGACACCGCCATTTCCCAAAAGAAATAAAGAGAGCTTTGGCAACAGCCCCATATCTTAACGGTGGATTATTTCAGAAAAATGATCTGGATCAAAAACCAGCAAAAATTACTGATGCGCGCTTTGAACAAATATTTGCTTTTATGGAGAGATATAATTTCACTATTTCCGAAGACAGCCCTCTTGATAAGGAAGTTGCGGTTGATCCGGAAATGATTGGAAAAGTATATGAGAGCTTAGTCAATGTTTCAGATGAAGTTGATGAACGCGGCGATGCAGGCATTTTTTACACGCCAAGAACTGAAATTGATCTTATGTGCCGTCTATCGCTTGTAGATAATCTTACAAATTATGTAGGCAAAAAATACAAAGACCTTATATATGAGGTCGTATTTGCATTTGAACCGGATGAAAAAACTCTTGCCGATAAAGCATTGGCAAAGGCCAACTTATGGAAAGAATTTAATGACAGTTTGGGTAAAATTACTGTTTTAGATCCAGCATGTGGTTCTGGTTCTTTTCTTGTTGGAATGCTGTATGTTCTGGATGACCTTCAGGACAGGGCTGCAAAACAACTTAAATCAACCGAGACACCTTATGACCGGAAAAAAAGAATTATCCGGGAAAGCCTTTATGGTGTAGATGTCATGGCCTGGGCCTGCCATGTGGCGGAGCTAAGGCTTTGGCTTGCACTCATCATAGATGCGGAAATTCCCGCCGCAGATCTCCATATAAGAAAAGAACCTTTATTACCGCATTTTTCTTTCAAAATTCGCTGCGGGGACAGCCTTGTTCAAGAAGTCGGCGGCATTAATCTTGGACATATTCAAAGTTCACACGATATTTCTCCGCAACTCAAAAAGCGACTTACAAAACTTAAAACAGAAAAATTCAAATTCTATAATAACGACCCATCCTGTCAGTTCAGTTCAACAGATGAAGCCATGCATGAGGAACTGCAGATTTTCCGCGATATTCTGGGAACCCTTCAACATAACATTGAACAAGAAATAAAAAGAATCCAAAGAGCACAGGAAATGCTTATTGGAAAGAAATATATACAACCTGACTTTGAGGGATTCTCAGATCCAAAACCATATCAGGCTAAACTTGACCTGAAATCCTCTGACAAACAAAAAGAGATTAAAATTTTACAGCAAGATATGGAATGCATAAAACAAGCACGATCAGCCTTAAAAGACGTGAAAGATGTTCCATTTGTCTGGGATATCGCATTTGTTGAAACTTTTGGTGCTGAAATTTCAGGTTTTGATATTGTTATCGGGAATCCTCCATATGTTAGACAGGAAAATATTGCAGATCCCCGGTTTTCCAATGAAGAGGTTACAACTTCAAACAAAAAAGAATACAAAGCCAAACTTGCAAGGTCTATATATCAAATCTTCCCTCGTTTCTTTGAGTACAATGCTTCAAGAGATACTGCCGCAAATAAAATTGGTGCCAAGAGCGACCTTTATATATATTTTTATTTACATGGTCTTTCACTTTTAAATCCAAAGGGTACATTCTGCTTTATTACATCCAATTCCTGGCTTGATGTTGGCTATGGAAAAAGCTTGCAGGAATTCCTTCTTAAACACTGCCACATAAAAATGGTCATTGATAACCAGGCAAAACGTTCTTTTGCTTCCGCTGATGTAAATACGATTATTGTACTTTTTTCATCACCCAATATGAAAAAAGAAACAAGGCTGGAAGAAACTGCAAGGTTTGTGATGTTTAAAGAGCCTTTTGAACATATTCTATCGCCGGTTATTTTTGAAGAAATTGAAGCAGCAAAAAAACGTAAGACCACGCCTGAATATCGTGTTAATCCAATAGGACAGAAACTACTTCTTGAGGATGGATGCGAAATTCATGATGATAAAGACTCTAAAAAGGATAACCGGAAAGGAAGAAAAAATATACCTAAGACAGCTCCTTTAATAAAAATAGCAAAATACATCGGGAATAAATGGGGTGGAAAATATTTGCGAGCGCCCGATATTTATTGGACTATTTTGAAAAAAGGAAAAGACAAATTAGTTCGATTAGGTGATGTTGCTGAAGTTAGGTTTGGAATTAAAACAGGTGCTAACGACTTCTTTTTTCTTGATAAAAGTCGATCTAAAGAATTGGATATCGAAAAAGAGTTTTTAATGCCAGTAATAAAGAGCCCTCGTGAATCAAAACACTTACGTATTGTTCAGAAGAATCTGAAGTATAATATCATTATGTGCCATAAAAACAAACATGAACTTAAAGGCACAAAAATATTGGAACATATTAAATGGGGTGAAGAAAAAGGTTATCATAAAAGACCAAGCTGTTCGAGTCGAAAAAATTGGTGGGATTTAGGACAATGGGCTTTTGCTCAATTGTTATGGGTTGAAATAATGTTTGCATCTTTTAGAGTGTATATAAATTCAGATAGGATTTACGAAAGTGATAAATTTTATGGGATAATATCACATAAACCAACCAAGGAGCTTTGTTTGGCTCTAAATTCTTCAATATTATTGCTATGGAAACTGTTGTCAGGGTTTTCATCGCTTGGACAGGGGGCTTTAAAGACACCAGTTTACGAAGTGAAGAACTTTCTCATACCTTCAAACACTGAAATATTAACTCAATTTAATGAAAGCATGCTAAACAGAAGCATTGAGAATATTGATATAGAAGTTAGTCAAGCTGATCGGAAAGAATTAGATTCCGTTATTTTTGATTACCTCAAACTTACTCAAGATGAAGGAGAAGCAGTATACGAAGCAATAATTAATCTTTATGAGGCGCGTCTTAATAAAGCAAAAAGCCTTAACCCAATGAGATAGATATATTAAATCAAAGGAATAAATATAAATGCCCGCCCACGACATCATCGACAACAGAAATGAAAAGCTTGTTGATCACATCAATCAAATTCTTTCATCTTCTGAATCTGCCAAATTTGCAGTCGGCTATTTTTTTCTATCCGGTTTTACCGGCATAGCTGACAATTTATCAAAAGTAAAAGAGTTGCGTTTGCTTATTGGCAATACCACAAATCGGGAAACCCTGGAACAGCTCGCAGAAGGTTACAGGCGACTGGAACTTGTTGCAGATGCTGCTGAAGCCCAAGCATATCCCAAACGTGCCGAAACCAAAAGGATGTCTTCTGAAACTGCGGATAATATACGGGGTTCTGTTGAGCTGATGGATCAGACAGATGATGGCGAAACCTTGCTTAAGACCATAGTTAAAATGATTGAAGAAAAGCGTCTTAAGGTTCGTGTTTACACCAAAGGACGTTTACATGCCAAGGCATATATTTTTAATTATCAAGACGATGGAAGGTATGAAAAGGGAATCGGGATTGTCGGCTCAAGCAACCTTTCTCTTTCCGGAATAAGTCATAATACAGAGCTTAATGTTGTTGTGCAAGGAAACGACAATCATGCTGAACTGTCAAAATGGTTTAACCAGCTATGGGATGAGGCAAAAGATTTTGATACAACACTGATGGATGAGATCAAGCAGTCCTGGGCGGTTGCTGAAGTTCGTCCTTATGATATTTATATGAAAACTTTATATACTCTGGTTAATGACAGGCTGGAAGGCGGAGAAGAAAATGAAGTTTTGTGGGATGATGAAATTACCAATCGTCTCGCTGATTTTCAAAGAGCTGCTGTAAAACAAACAGTTCAAATGATACGTGATTATGGCGGAGCTTTTGTAGCTGACGTTGTAGGGCTTGGTAAAAGTTATATCGGTTCTGCGATTATTAAGCATTTTGAACGGACGGAACATGCGAGATCACTTATTATATGCCCCTCGGCACTGGTCGATATGTGGGAACGTTATAATGAATTATATCAGCTTAATGCGCGTGTATTATCAATGGGGTATCTTAAAGAAGGAGAAAATGGTTCTTATACATTTCTTTTGGATGATGTGAAATACAAGGACAGAAACTTTGTTTTGATTGATGAAAGCCACAATTTAAGACATCAGGATACACAAAGATACAAAGTGGTTCAGAATTTTCTTGCAGTAGCCGGCAAACGCTGCTGCTTTTTAACTGGAACGCCTCGCAACAAAAGCGCATGGGATCTTTATTATCAAATAAAACTTTTTCATCAGGATGATAAAACAGACCTGCCTGTTGATCCTCCGGACTTGAAAAGATATTTTAAGCTTATTGAAAAGGGCGAGAAAAAACTTCCGGATTTGTTATCAAATATTCTTGTTCGACGAACCCGCAATCATATCCTGAGATGGTATGGTTTTGACTCAAAGACTCACCAGCCAATTGATCCATCAAAATTCCGGCAGTACGAAAACGGGCACAAACGCGCATATGTGCTTGTTGGAGGAAAGCATCAGTTTTTTCCCAATCGTGTGTTAAAAACCATTGAATACAGCATTGAAGATACTTATCAGGGCCTATATCAAGAATTGAGAAATTATCTTGGTAAATCCAGAAAAGGAAAACCAAAAAAGGCAATAGAAGAAGAATTAACATATGCACGTTATGGATTATGGCATTATGTTAAAAAAGAAATGAAAAGAAAAGAACCTTACAGCAGTTTGAAACGCGCTGGAATTAATTTGCGCGGCTTAATTCGTGTTCTTTTGTTTAAAAGGTTTGAATCAAGCGTATATGCCTTTAAGCAAACAGTAAAAAGACTGCTTATATTACACCAGCGCTTCAGAGAAGCATTGGATCAGGGTTTTGTCCCGGCAGGAGATGACGCGCGGGCTATTTTATATGAACCAAATCAAGCAGAAGAACAAGATCTGATGGATGCACTAAGGAAGGTTTCCGGAAAATATAATGTAGATGATTTTGAAATTGAAATCTTAAAGGAACACATTGAACATGATATCCAATTGTTGAAGCAAATGCTTGCTTTGGTCGAACCTATAACACCCGAAAAGGATGCTAAGCTTCAGAGATTAATAAAAGAACTGGAAACTGATCTTTTAAAAACAGGGAAGTGTTTAATTTTTACTCAATATGCTGACACAGCACGATATATTCATGAAAACTTAAACCCTGGTGGCAAGCGAAAAGATGTCGATGTAATATACAGTGGTGATAAGAGTAAGGCTCGAATTGTAGGCAGATTTTCTCCTAAAAGTAATCCTGAATATAAATTTCAGAAAGGTGAACTTGAATTAAACACACTTGTTTCAACTGATGTACTTGCCGAAGGGTTAAATCTTCAGGATTGTGACAAAATTATAAATTATGATCTTCACTGGAATCCAGTTAAGCTGATTCAGCGGTTTGGCAGAATTGACCGAATCGGCAGCAAAAATGATGTGATTTACGGATTTAATTTTCTGCCGGAAACAGGAATTGAAAAAAATTTGAACTTGCGGAAAAAACTTCAAAACCGAATCCAGGAAATTCACGATACTATTGGAGAAGACGCTACCATACTCGATAGTTCAGAGAGAATAAATCCAGAAGCAATGTATGCTATCTATGAGCTAAAGGGTGACAGACAATTAAGCCTGTTTGATGACGATAAAGAGTATTATTTAGACTTAAATGAAGCAGAAGAAATTTTAAGACAGCTAAAAAGGGACAATCCCGGCGAATATAAACGTATTGCCAATCTGCGTGACGGTATCCGCACAGCCTGCCTTTCTAATCAAAAAAGATTTTATGTATTCTGTCAGGCAGGACGGTATCAACAGTTGTTTCTAATAGACGAAAACGGAAAAGAAATTTCAAGGGATATTCCACATATTCTCGGAACAATTAAATGTGGCGCAACCCGGAAAGGCACAAAAGTTACGGCAGGGTATAATAAGTCCGTCATGCGAGTAAAACGAATATTTACAGAAGAAGTCAAGCATCGTCAGGCAGAGCGAAAACACACACTTTCACTAACAGTAAGTCAAAGATATCTTCTTCGTGAATTGCGAATATTATTTGGCAGCGCAGAAGATGAGGATGTTAAAGGACAAATCAATATTTTGGAAAAGGCATTTCGTGGCCCCATAACAACTGCCATTAATAAAGAGCTAAACCTGTTACGCCGAAATGGAGTAATTGGTGAAAATTTATTAAAGTCCCTTGTACGGATTTACCATCAGCACAATATCAAAGAATGGCTGGATCATCGCAGCCTGGATAATGAAAATTATGAAATTCCCAAAATTGTTTGCAGTGAAGGATTTGTGTGAACTGAATGAAAAGGCTGAACGCAAGGGCAGGAACCCTGCAACGGGTGAGAACATGATGCTTGAGGCCAGGAGGGTTGTGACGTTCAAGTGTTCAGGGAAACTTCGGAAACGGGTTAACGAAAAAAAGTATCTATTATTAGGTCAGTCAAGCTTCGCCACTGAAAAGCAATACTTCTGGATATATTATGAGTGAAACAGAGACTTTTATAGCCAAAATAGAGAGATCTATTCGTGAGCAACTCACAAGTAAAAATGTTGGATATCTATTGGGAGCAGGAGCTTCATATCTTAATGGTGCTGGCTATCCATTGGCTTTCACTATTTGGGATAGAATAAAGCATGATATTCCTCAACCGGAGCGAGATAAGATTCAAACTAAACTTAATATGGAAAGGTGCTGAAGGGTTAGAGCATGCTTTAGACCTTCTCGATCCAGGGGGGCCTGAGCCTACTCCACATCGAAATTTAGTAACAGACGCAATTGCCAAACTTTTTTCTCAACAACTCTCATAATTTGGGTTAAATAAGGCCTTAAAGTAACCTTTTTGGGGGCAAAATCGTGCTTTTAGCCGAGTATCGCTGAGTCAGGCCTATCAGTTTCTGCAGGATGTCCACCGAGTTGAGGATTACCTGGATCAGCTTACCAAGGGCAAAGAGCCAGGGAAAGTACGGATAATTTTAGATTGATGATTGGAGATTTTGGATTTGAATGAAAAGGAATTGAAAGAGAGGATGACAACTTAATGAAAGTATTAAATTTCGATATCGAAGGATTCAGATCCCTAAGAAAAATTTCCTGGTCCCCCGCGGACTTGAATGTGATCATAGGACCTAACGGTACCGGCAAATCCAACCTGCTCCGCATGCTTGAACTTATCTCGATTTCGGCCCAAGGCGGATTGGGGAAGTATATTCAAAAAGCAGGCGGAATGGAGCCGCTGGTTTGGGACGGTATTTCAGATAGCATCCGTTTTTATATCAAATCTTCCAAACTGTTGCCATTCTGGTTTGGGGATAAGAACTGGTTAACTTACGGAGTTGAATTGGCGAGACTCGGCAAAAGCGGAACCTATTCTATTGGAGAAGAACAACTTTTATATTTTCATCGGAAGAAACCGAAAGAAAAGGTCGAACCTTTTGCAATCCTGGAGCGGAAAAAAATGACCGGCAGGATTTTCGATGAAAACCGGAAAGAATTGATAGCTTCAGAGGAATCCTTGTTGGAAGATGAAACACTGCTTAGTTTGACGGCAGGACCTTTCATGATCAACCGGCATATTCCTATTTTTCGTAAACAATTAGCTGAATGGCGTATTTATCATGACGTGGACGTCAGCTTGGCAGCCCCCCGCCGCTGATTGCAATCGATGAGCCGGAGACCGGTTTGCATCCTTCCATGCTTCCGATTGTTGCAGAGTATGCCGTGGATGCTGCTGAACGAACACAGGTTATTTTAACTACGCATTCGCCACAATTCCTGGATGCCTTTGGAGACACCAAGCCAACTACAACAGTTGCGAAATGGGTTAAAGGAGAAACAGTTCTAAAAACTGTGGATGGGAAAGAATTGGAGTACTGGTTGAAAGAATATTCTTTGGGTGCCCTCTATCGAACCGGTGAATTGGAGGATATGGTATGAACGGCCATTGCTTATGAGAAATGCCCATACCTTAGAGAACTATTTGATGAAATGCTGAAACTTGCCAGGGAAGCCGGTTTATGAGTCCCATTTCTCAAATTAAAGAGCTTTTCTGCAAAATTGAATGAAAAATACGACAAAGGATTCTCTTCAACAAATCTGTGAGCGGATTTATTGAAGCAAATCGCCATCGGCGAAGACTCTGTTTTTGAGTTGAAAACCATCGAGTTTAAAGGCAATCAGGTCGCAGGTCCGCATCGCAACAGCATGGCCGATGAGCTGGCAGCTATGGCGAACACGGCGACAGGCGTTATTTTGCTCGGCGTGGATGATAAATCAAAATCCATTATCGGTATTCCTATGGATAAGTTAGATGTTGTTGAAACGTGGCTACGAGGAATATGCAATGACTTGATCGAACCTCCTTTGGACTGCGTCATTCGCAAAACCCCGGTTATGGCTGATGGCAATAGCGAAAAAGTCATTATCCGTGTCGATGTACCCAGAAGTCTGTTTGTGCATCAAAGCCCGGGCGGGTATTTTCGTCGGATCGGCAGTTCAAAGCGTCAGATGAAACCGGATGTGCTGGCCCGACTGTTTCAGCAGCGCAGTCAAACCCGCTTGATTCGCTTTGATGAACAGCCGATTGCCAATGCCGATCCTGATGTGCTTGTCCCCATCTTATGGAAGCGGTTCAGAACCGTTATATCGCCGGTTAATGATAAGGAATTTCTGCAGAAAATTCAGCTCATTGCAGTGGATGAGGACGGTGTGTTGCGACCGACCGTCAGCGGTGTACTGATGGCTGCGGAAAACCCGCAAGAATTCATCAAAACCGCTTATATTCAGGCGGTTTGCTATCGTGGCGCTGAACGAAACGCATCCTATCAACTCGATGCAAAGGATATCACAGGACCTTTGGATATGCAGGTGCGGGAAGCGTGCAAATTCGTTGAGCGCAATATGTGCGTTTATGCCGTTAAGGCGCCAAATCGTATCGAAACGCCGCAGTTTTCGATGAATGCGGTGTTCGAAGCCGTTGTCAATGCGGTTGTGCATCGCGATTACTCCGTTTATGGATCGAGAATCCGCCTGCATCTTTTTACCGACAGGCTTGAAATCTTTTCACCGGGAACTATTCCCAATACTATGACCATTGACAGCCTTTCAGAACGGCAATCGGCACGCAACGAGTTATTGAGCAGCCTTCTGGCGCGCTGCCCGATGAATGTCAATGCCAGCGGCAGCCAGCGTAGTTATCTCATGGATAAGCGAGGCGAGGGTGTGCCGATCATCATCACCGAAAGCGAAAAACTGTCAGGGAGTAAGCCGGAATATCAGTTGATAGATGATGCGGAGCTGAAATTAACCATTTTTGCTGCAAAGCCCCCCAAATGATGAGTACTCATATCCCTTGAAGAACAAAAAATGGGGTGTAAATTACCTCAAAAAATCATCAATCATAAACATTAGGTTGCGGGACGGGTTGCGGGACGGGTTGCGGGACGTTCCTTGATATATTGATAAGTCGAATAATTTATGTCATAAGAGATATATGCCACGCAGATCAAGAATAGATGCGCCTGGGGCGTTACATCATATTATTGTTAGAGGCATTGAAAGGAAAACCATTTTTAAGGATGATGCCGATAAGGATAATTTTTTAGAACGCTTAAAAAATATCTTAACAGATAGCAACACATCATGTTTCGCATGGGCATTAATTCCCAATCATTTTCATTTGCTTTTACGAACCGGCAGGGTTCCAATATCAACAGTGATGAGAAGA
>JAFDFV010000188.1 GCA_019309665.1 Deltaproteobacteria bacterium
GTTATTTGCGAAATAATGAACGATGATGGTACTATGGCCAGAATGCCGTCTCTTGAGGAATTCAGTAAAAAACATGGTATCGGGATATGTACTATTGCAGATCTTATAGAATACCGTATGAGCAAAGAATCTTTTGTGCATAGGGGGGCAGAAACAGTTATTCCTACTTTATACGCAGGTAAGTTCAAGGCCATTGTATATGAAAATGATATTGATGATTTGCTTCATATTGCCCTGATTAAGGGAGAAATTGATCCGGAAAAACCGGTGCTTGTCAGAGTGCACTCGGAATGCCTGACCGGGGACATATTTGGTTCACTTAGATGCGACTGCGGAGACCAGCTTCATAAAGCAATGGAAAAAATAGAAGAAGAGGGCTCAGGGGTGCTTCTTTATATCAGGCAGGAGGGCAGGGGAATTGGTCTTGTGAACAAGTTGAAAGCTTACGCACTTCAGGATCAGGGCCTTGATACAGTTGAGGCGAATGAAAAGCTCGGATTCAAGCCTGATCTGAGAAATTACGGTATTGGCGCTCAGATTCTGGTTGATCTTGGGGTCAGGAAGATGAGGCTGCTTACAAACAATCCCAAGAAAATGGTTGGACTTGATGGATATGGTCTGACTATTGTTGAACAGGTACCGATTGAAATAAAGCCTAATGAATACAACAAAAGTTATCTTGAGTGTAAAAGACTTAAGATGGGGCATTTGCTTAATATTGATGCAATAGTCTAAATTGAGCAATTTTTGTAATACGTTAGCGCTTTGAAATATATTCGTTTCAGGTATAATACATTCAAACCATGAAAAACTCACGCATATCTGGTTTGTTTCATAACTAAATTGAGCAATTTTTTAAGCGGGAGGAACATAAATGCCGAAAGTTATTGAAGGAAAACTTCTTGCCAAGGGAAAAAAATTTGCCATAGTTGTTAGTCGTTTTAATGATTTTGTTACCAGCAAGCTTACAGAAGGTGCAGTTGATGCATTGTTACGTTCCGGCGCTGATACAAAAGATATTGAAATCATAAAAGTGCCGGGCGCCTTTGAGATACCGCTGATTGCGAAAAAGGTAACAGAAAGAGGTCGATATAGTGCAGTTATATGTCTTGGCGCTGTGATTCGCGGAGCGACACCGCATTTTGATTATGTAAGCGCTGAAGTAAGTAAAGGTGTTGCAATGGTCGGCCTGGAATATGGAGTCCCTGTAATATTTGGAATTATAACTACTGACACAATTGAACAGGCCATAGAACGTGCTGGTATGAAATCCGGCAACAAAGGATGGAGTGCGGCATTAAGCGCCATAGAAATGGCTAACCTTATTGAGGAAGTTGATAAAACATAAGCATGAGGAACCGACGCAAGGCGCGGGAACTTGCCATGCAGGCTCTCTTTTATATGGATATGGGTCAGAATGACTCAAAAGAAGCGGTTCAACTCTTTTGTGAAAATTTTGTGACTTCTAAAAGAAATTTGCCCTTCTTTCTTGAACTGACAAACGGTGTTATTGAGGCTATGCCTGAAATTGACTCGGCAATTGAGCGGTTTTCCAGTAATTGGAAGATCAGCCGTATGTCCATTGTTGATAGAAATATTATGAGACTTGCTGTGTACGAAATGCTTTTCCGTAAAGATATTCCATCAAAAGTATCTATTAATGAGGCTATTGATATAGGAAAAAAATTCGGCACAAAAGAATCAGGCGCTTTTATAAATGGAATTCTTGACAGCATACGCATTGCACTGGAAGAAAAAAAATAAGTGCCTAAAGTATGTTAAAGTGCCCTAAAGTGCCTAAAGTTGAGGAATGCGCCTTTGGCGCTGCCGATTTTAATTTTTTCATACAACTTTGCTCACTTTGTTTCCGGCTGAAGTTATAATCAAGCACTAAAGATATATAGCACGCCGAAGGCGTACCATAACTTTAGGCATTTTAGGCACTTTAGCTCACTTTAGGCACTCTTTACTCATCTATCCTATCGTACCGAATTCACTATGCATAAAACGGAAATTCCTATACTATCAAGGTAACAACAAGGAGACATTTTGATTATTAAAGAACTGGCTGTTGGGATGCTTATGGCAAACTGCATAATATTGGGGTGTGAAAAAACCAGACAAGCCGCAGTAATAGATCCCGGAGATGAGACAGAAAGAATCCTTTTATCCCTTGCAGACTCAAAGCTAAAACTAAAATATATAATAAATACGCATGGCCATTTTGACCACGTCGGCGGCAACAAAAAAATGAAAGAAGCAACAGGCGCCGATATTCTTATTCATTTTCTTGATGCGCCGATGCTGAGCCGGCTTTCGTCTGATGCAACTTTATTCGGATTTTCAGCGGAGAACTCGCCACCGCCTGATAGAACGCTGGAAGATAACGATATCATAAGCTTTGGCGAAATCAGATTAAAAGTTATACATACTCCCGGGCATTCACCCGGAGGGATTTCGCTTTATACTGATGACAAAGTTTTTGTTGGAGATACGCTTTTTGCTGATTCGATTGGACGTAGTGACTTGCCTGGAGGAGATTTTAACACACTGATATCAAGCATAAAAAACAGACTGTTTGAGCTGGGTGATGATGTAAAGGTCTTCCCGGGACATGGGCCTAACACCACCATAGGGAGAGAAAAACTATCTAATCCATTTGTCAGGCAAACCTGATTTTGTAACCGTTCACGGCTTGAAACTTGAAATTGGGAAGAACAGTTCAAAAGCATGAATGCCCAATTTCTAATTTCAATTTTCCTTAAACTAAAATATTACGTTTCGGCATATGTTTCATATTTTATTCCCTGACGCTTCAAAATATCATAATATATCATAATTTTGTTTATATATTCTATTGGCTCTGTCCCTCTGCAATATCCATACACAGCTTTTTTATAATGTGTTCGATAAGTTAAAAGCGGCAGCGTTATTGATAGTGAAGACCATTTATACGGGTCAAGATTCATTTCACGCGCAATATTCTGAGCATCAAAAATATGTCCCTGGCCAACATTGTAAGCAGCTAATGTTATAAATAACCTGTTTGAACCTTCGGCTTTTTCAAAATGATTATAAAGATCCTTCAAATGCTGAACCCCGGCATTAATATTTTGTTCCGGGTCTAAAACATTTTTTACCCCGAGGCTTTGAGCGGTGGAACGGGTGAGCTGCATAAGGCCTTTTGCTCCTGCATAACTTAGTGCATTTGGGTTAAAATGAGACTCCTGGTATATCTGCGCTGCAATTAATCTCCAGTCGAAACCATGGTAATCTGCCGCTTGCATGATAATTTCTTTATATTTGGGAAGCCTGCTTTTAATCCTCCTGTGATATGCTCTTAAATCAACATAATCAAAATCATCAATATTTGCATAATACTTGTTGTATATTTCATTAAATTTACCATTTTCTTTTATGGTTTTGAAAAAGCAATTTATTTGATAGAGAAGATTTTGTGCATTTCGACTTACAGCCCACCCAAGAAATTCCTGTTCACTTATCGGACATGCCAATACAGCCTTTGGATAGTACCTCTGATTAAGTAAGGCGATATTGCTATCAGCTATTGTGACTTCTATCTTTCCTTCAGCGACCTGGTGTATGAGTTCTTCTGTAGGCAAATCATCATGCAGCTTAATTTCAAGATCAATTCCTTTATTTTTTAGCGATTTGAGACTTTCCTCGTAGGAAGTGCCTGCTCTAATATGGACGGTTTTTCCAGCGAGATCCTCCGGGCCTCTAATTGATCTGTTGTTCCTATGTACGATTACGTATTGTTGGATCGGCATATATCTGTTTGAGAAGGAGACCCACTTTTTCCTTTGCGGCATAATTGTCATGCTGGCAGCAATAAATGAACATGTTCCCTCTGTTAGGGCAGGAATCATACCTTCCCATTTTTCAGCAATTCTGACCTTTAAATTAACTCCGAGATAATCAGCAAAAGCCTTTGCAAGGTCATACTCAAAACCCATTGCCTGTTCCCTGTACAGGTAGTAACAGTGGGCGTTATTACGGGTAGAGACAGTAATTTCACCGGCTTTAAGAATGCCCTTAAATACATTATTAGAACCCCATTCCTTATCACATCCAAAATAACAAACTGAAAAAATAAATAATACAGCCATTATTGCCAAAATCAGGCAAGCTGACTTTTCATAGAAATTTATTTTATCTTTAGAACAATACAATTAGAATGCTCCCAGTTGGCACTTATTAATTTTAATATCCATGTCTTCGCATATACCGCTGACCGTCATCTTATTTACTTTAAATCGGGATGCGATATCCCACGCAATTTTGCACTCCAGCTTTCCTTCAACAAGATTGTCGGTAATTGTATTTTTAAGATTTTGGTTCTCAGTCTTTACAGACTTTACAATTTTTTTATCAGGTTTATACCCAAACAATCCCATCAGGCATTTTACCAACCTGTAATTAATTGAGTCTGCGATCATTCCAACCTTGTCCGGTGAGACATTGAGCTCCTTTGCTATCAAAAATGCAGATG
>JAFDFV010000189.1 GCA_019309665.1 Deltaproteobacteria bacterium
TTTTTATAACATGAATCACCTCCAAAACTCCCATTTCATATCTGCAATTTGTTTTATAGATCGTATAAAGATTTTTATGCCTGGTTATCGAGCAAGATATAGAATTGGTCAAGCGGCTCATATTATAGCTCGCCTGTTTATCTTACTCATTATTTTGGCTGCCGTTCCTGTTTGTGTTTGCGCTGAAATTCAGGATAAATTCTTTGATGATGATTTTGCAGAACCCTGGCATATCGTTGCAGACGAAATAAACTACGATAATAAAACCGATCAATATATTGCAAAAGATAATGTAATTATAACAAAAGAAGACAGAAAACTGACTGCTGATTTTGTTCGTTTTAATTACAGTACAAAGGAGGTTCTTGCGGTTGGTCATGTAATAATGACAGTAGGCGAGGATGTTTTAATCGGTAACCGCATGGAAATGGATTTGGAGGCTGAGATTGGGACAATCTATAATGGAACTGTATTTCTTAAAGAAAACCATTTTTACATAAAGGGTAATGAGATAAAAAAGCTGGGGAAAAACAGCTATTTTGTTGATAAAGCCAGCCTGACGTCATGTGATGGTGAAAGCCCGCCATGGAAAGTTACTGGAAGAAATCTGAAAGTTACGCTGGAAGGTTATGGTTTTATTAGCCATGCAACTCTTTGGGCAAAAAAGATGCCTCTCCTTTATACTCCTTTTCTCGTTTTTCCAGCCAAAAAAAAACGCCAGTCAGGTTTACTGCCGCCACAAATTGGATATTCAGAGCGAAAATGGGAGGAATATAATCAGCCTTTTTATTGGGCTATAAATGAAAGCTCGGATGCAACCTTTTATTTATACCACATGGGGCGTCGTGGAGACAAAGTTGCTTTTGAATACAGGTATGTTTTAGACAATGATTCTAAAGGAACTATGATGTACGACTTTTTGAAAGACAGAAAAGTTGATGACGGTACCCAATACTTTGAGGAAACAGGCATTTTGGAATCCAGTAAGGAATGGGGTTATAGATCGGATAGCGTGTTGCGACCCAATACCGACCGCTACTGGTTCAGATGGAAGCATGATCAGGCCATGCCCTTTGGTTTTTTTGCAAAATTGGATATCGATATTATTAGTGACCATGATTACCTGCATGAATTCAAAAATGGATATACAGGTTTTAAAGAAACAAGTACTTATTATTCTGATAATTTTGGCAGAGACCTTGATGAATATGATGATTCCACAAGGGTAACTAGTTTGAGCATTAACAAAATCTGGTCACAATATAGTCTTAATGCAGAGTTGCGATGGTATGATAATGTCATTAATCGACGTCAGGGGGGTATAGATACAACTTTACAGCAACTGCCGATGATCGAGTTTGATGCATCAAAACAGAAAATATATGAAACACCTTTTTATGTAGATTTTGATTCTGAATATACGTACTCTTACAGTAAGGATGGAAACAGGCTGCATCGCCTGGATTTGCATCCAAGATTTTATCTTCCTTACAATTTCGGAAGTTATTTTACTTTTGAGCCATCTTTCGGCGTCAGAGAGACAGTCTGGTATGTTGATGACTATTCAGATGGGACAGTAGAAACAAATAAGATGTTGAACAGGCAGATTTATGACATAAAATTGGATCTATTTACTGAAATTTATAAGATATACAATATAAATGGAAAGAATATAAACAGAATCAAACATTCAATTAAGCCGCAAATTATTTATGATTACACACCTGAGCAGGACCATGAAGAATATCCGGACACTATTGAGAAAAACAATCTGGTTACCTATTCAATTACAAACACTTTTACCTCAAGATCAAAGGAAAATACGGAAGAGAAAATTGAAGGGGCTGAGGATGAAGAAAATGATGAGTCGGTAAGTTATAAGTATAATGAGTTCTGCCGTTTCTTGATAGAACAGAGTTATGATATTGGTGAGGCAAGGGATGACAATCTTGAGCCGTTTTCTCCCATTTACGCTGAACTTGAGCTTTTACCTGCAAAATATTTGTCTTTGCAGGCTGATGCAGAATGGTGCCAATATGAAAATTCTTTCCTGACTCGTAATGTTGCAGTAGCTTTATCGGATTATCGAGGGGACAGGTTGTTTGTTGAACACAGATATGCACTTGATTTAAGAGAGTCTATTTATTATAATATTAATTTAAAGATGTCGGACAGTCTTGAAGTATTTGGTGAATATGAACGTAATATATATGATGGTAGTGATATAAGAACCGTTATCGGGTTTTTATATGAATCACAGTGCTGGTCTATCAGGTGCTTTTACGAAGATGAAAAGGAAAGTGACCGCAGATATGGATTTATAGTTAGTCTTTATGGGTTAGGAGAGATAGGCACCGAATTATTAGGCAGTCATGTGGAAGGAGTTCCAGGATTATCAGGCGGTCGTATGGAATGATTTCGTTGAGATAAGCAAGAAAAAAACTTGACATAAGATAATTTGTGATGTTATTGGTTCACTGCCTGAGACCAATGATTTGCTTAATATTTGTTGGGTTACTGAGCGTTTTAGTAATTTTTTAGTATCGTCCGTCATCCCCATTCCAATGTAAAGTAAGGATGGGCTTTTAGTTAGTGCCTGAACGAAAACTGCTAATTTTCCCAATTTCTGCGTCAGGCTTAAATTTTAATCCTCAAAATACTCCATGTATTCCTGTGGTTAAAATTTGCGCCTTCCTTGAACTTGAAAAAATTTTCTAGTTTTCGTTCGGACACTAGTATGGATAAGCAACAGGTTGTGAGGAAGATATGAGAAAGAAAACAGGAATTTTATTTTCGTTATTGGTGCTGATTATATACAGCTCCGGAGCATTGGCAGCAAATCAGGAAGGCTTTTCGCTTTCGGATTCCGATTGTATTAAATGTCACGAAAAACAACCTGCGACAATAGCTGCCAGCGGGAAGAAGCATAAAACAGAAGTCGGCTGTCTGGATTGCCATACAGAGCACCCGCCTGACGGTAAAAATGCTATTCCTGAGTGCAGTGTATGTCATAGCGACAGCCCTCATTATACTCTTGAAAATTGCGGATCCTGCCATTCAGATGCCCATGCTCCTATGGATTTAAAAATAGAAGGCGAAGTATCAGCTCCCTGCTTGACATGCCATAAAAAGCAAGGAGTTGAAGTTAAAGAGAATCCCAGTGCTCATACAAATCTTGCCTGTAATGAATGTCACACAAAACACCGTTATATTCCAGAATGTATGGAATGCCATGAAAAACATACCGAAGATATGAATTTTGAAGCTTGCCTTTCATGCCATCCCGTACACATGCCACTTGTTATAACTTATGATCAGGAAACACCTTCGCATTACTGTGCCGCCTGTCACGGCGAGGCATATACGTTGTTGAACAATAATACAACCAAGCATAAGGATTTATCATGCGTCTATTGTCATAGAGATGTTCACAAGAGGGTTCCGTCATGTATTTCATGTAAGATACCCCATGGCGAACCCCATCCGAGTAAAATGTTAAAAAAATATCCTGTATGCGGGCAATGCCATGGTATAGCCCATGATTTGAAAAATTAATGGAGGTGATGTAGATGAAGAGTGTAAAAAAGGGAGCCATAGCTTTTAGCGTTATAGCTGTTGCAGCAGTATTATTTGTTGTCGTGGGATGTCAGAAGGCCGCAGTGACAGCGCCTGTTGGAGGTGAGGAAGCGGCAATAACCGATGTGGCCAAGAAAGAAAAGAAAGAGGTCGCCAAAATAGCCAAGCTATATGATATTCAGCCTCAGCCTCTTCATTCAGTAGCTGAGTGTGCACAGTGCCATGTTGGTGTATTTGACCGAATTAAAGATGCTGGTGGAAAACATCAGATAGAATGTGTTGACTGTCATAAGGAGTTCCATGTTTTTAACCCCAAAAAGCGTCCATATGAGACAGCTATACCGAAATGTGAAACCTGTCACGGGGTATTTCACGGCGACGGTACAAAAGAAACTCCATTAGTGGATTGTGCTTCATGTCATACAGATCCTCATGCGCCACTGATTATTCCTGGTTCAGCGTTAGGCAATGATGCCTGTATGTCTTGTCATACAAAAGAGACCAAACAGATTACTGATAATGTCAGCAGACATACAACAGAGGTTGCATGTTCGGATTGTCATCACGTAAAACATGGTTATATACCTCAATGTAATGAATGCCACGAGTCTCACAGCCCCGGTTTTGCGATGGATGATAATGCTTGTATGAGTTGTCACCCTGTTCATATGCCCGCTAAGATAACCTATAGCGAGAAGGATACGTCAAATATTATTTGCGCAGGCTGCCATGATCAGGCATACGGCTTACTGCAGAATAATTACACCAAGCACACTGATGTTAAGTGTTCGGAATGTCATTCAGTACATAAGAGAATACCGCTATGCAGCGAATGCCACGGAATGCCTCATTCAAAGAAGATGATGCACGATACAGCCAAGTGCGGCGATTGCCATGGCATAGCTCATGATTTACCTGTAAATTAGTTAATCT
>JAFDFV010000551.1 GCA_019309665.1 Deltaproteobacteria bacterium
TCCCCTTAACCTTCCGGCACCGGGCAGGCGTCAGACCCTATACATCGTCTTGCGACTTAGCAGAGTCCTATGTTTTTAGTAAACAGTCGCTACCGCCATTTCTCTGCGACCCCTGTCTGCTCATCACGCGAAGTGAATCACATATATGGGGTACACCTTCTCCCTAAGTTACGGTGTGATTTTGCCGAGTTCCTTAACCAGGGTTCTCTCAAGCGCCTTGGAATTCTCTTCCTGCCTACCTGTGTCGGTTTGCGGTACGATCACCTTACAATCTCGATAGAAGATTTTCTTGGCAGCATGGGATCAATCACTTTATGCACTATGTGCTCGTCATCGCGTCTCGGCCTTAAAAAAGAGCGGATTTGCCTACTCTTTAAGCCTACCTGCTTGAACCGGGATATCCATCACCCGGATGACCTACCCTCCTGCGTCCCTCCGTCTCTCAAACGATTATACGGTGGTACAGGAATATTAACCTGTTTTCCATCACCTACGCCTTTCGGCCTCGGCTTAGGGATCGACTAACCCTGAGAAGATTAGCTTAACTCAGGAAACCTTAGGCTTTCGGCGAGCGGGTTTTTCACCCGCTTTATCGCTACTCATGTCAGCATGGGCTCTTCTGATCAGTCCAGCCGTCCTTTCGGTCGACCTTCAACCCTACAGAATGCTCTCCTACCGTCAGTATAAATACTAACCCGTAGCTTCGGTACCATACTTAGCCCCGTTACATCTTCGGCGCGGACTCACTCGACCAGTGAGCTGTTACGCTTTCTTTAAAGGATGGCTGCTTCTAAGCCAACCTCCTGGTTGTCTGGGCATTTCCACTTCCTTTACCACTTAGTATGGATTTAGGGACCTTAGCTGACGATCTGGGTTGTTTCCCTCTCGGCCGCGGAACTTAGCTCCCGCAGCCTGACTCCTGCGATAAATGTCAACGGTATTCGGAGTTTGATTAGGTTTGGTAATCTGGTGAGACCCCTAGCCCATTCAGTGCTCTACCCCCGTTGCATAGTTACGCAAGGCTATACCTAAATATATTTCGGAGAGAACCAGCTATTTCCAAGTTTGTTTGGCCTTTCACCCCTATCCACAGCTCATCCGAGCAGTTTTCAACCTACGACGGTTCGGTCCTCCACGTGATTTTACTCACGCTTCAACCTGGCCATGGATAGATCACTTGGTTTCGGGTCTAATCCACGCAACTATGTTCGCCCTGTTCAGACTCGCTTTCGCTACGGCTACACCTCACGGCTTAACCTTGCTACGTAGATTAACTCGCTGACTCATTATGCAAAAGGCACGCGGTCACACGGCCCGAAGGCATCGTGCTCCCACTGCTTGTAAGCAAACGGTTTCAGGTACTATTTCACTCCCCTCACAGGGGTACTTTTCACCTTTCCCTCACGGTACTGGTTCGCTATCGGTCGTCAAGTAGTATTTTTCGACAAGGAAGGTTGATTGCTTTCTCTTACAGGACTGTCACCCTCTTTGGTCATCCTTTCCAGAATGTTCAGATAACAATCAACTTTGTAACTTCCCTCACCAACTGGAGTTGATGAATGTCAAATCCCACGACCCCTTATGCACAACGCCTCCAGGCTATCACATGCACAAGGTTTAGGCTCTATCCCTTTCGCTCGCCGCTACTTGGAATATCGTTTTTACTTTCTCTTCCTGAGGTTACTTAGATGTTTCAGTTCACCTCGTTCGCCCCCTTAACCTATGTATTCAGTTAAGGGTAATGCAAAATTAATCGCACTGGGTTCCCCCATTCAGAAATCTCCGGATCAAAGCTTGTTTAGCAGCTCCCCGAAGCTTATCGCAGCTTACCACGTCTTTCATCGCCTCTTGACGCCAAGGCATCCACCGTTTGCTCTTAGTAGCTTAGCCACAAAAAACTTACAGCATATACGCTGAGCGCTTTATTGAATCTATATCCTAATTGTCAAAGATCATCTTTAGAGCAGCACAAGTTTGCACTTGAACTCTCAAAATCAGTAAGCAACTGAAAAGGACCAAACAAGTCCTGTCTTTTGTCTTTCCTTAGAAAGGAGGTGATCCAGCCGCTGGTTCCCCAACGGCTACCTTGTTACGACTTCACCCCAATTATCAACCATACCTTAGGCGCCTGCCTCCCCGAAGGGTTAGCCCAACGACTTCTGGTACAATCAACTCTCGTGGTGTGACGGGCGGTGTGTACAAGGCCCGGGAACGTATTCACCGCGGCATGCTGATCCGCGATTACTAGCGATTCCAACTTCATGGAGTCGAGTTGCAGACTCCAATCCGAA
>JAFDFV010000552.1 GCA_019309665.1 Deltaproteobacteria bacterium
ACTGGCTATAAGAATTTATGAGAAAAAAATCGATGATATTAAATTCAGTTTAATTAAGGACATTCATAAAATACCTGCAAACAATTTCTGGGAGGGAAAAATCTTATCTGATTTCATATCAAGCATTACCACTATAAGTGATATTATTGAAGATGCCAGTGATTCTCTCCAAATTATAAATGTGAGCATGAAATAATTTGCTCTTGATAGGATGAGACCTTTGAAAAATGCTCAATTTTGTTCAAGTTCAAGGAAGGCGAAAATTTTAACTGTAGGAATACATTGAGTATTTCGAGGCTTAAAATTTGAGCCTGACGCTGAAATTGGGCAAAAGGGGGCGTTTTGCAAAGGTCTCAGGATGTAGTAACTTATGTGGAAGATCTTGAGCAGTGTTCTTCTAGGCTGGAGCCTTGGAGCCAATAATTTTGCGAATATCTTTGGAACTGGTGTCGCAACAGGTACTATAAAATATGGAACAGCTATATTTCTGTCAGTGGTCTTCGTGGGAAATTATTGGGGAACTCTCCACCCTTCTCACTATAGAGGCTTTTTATTGCTCATTGGCGGCCGGCATTACCATGACCGTTCTCACTTATTTCGCTATTCCAACCTCAACTTCTCAAGCAATTATCGGTGCAGTTGTAGGCGCTGGAATTCTCTCAGGATCTGCGGATTTTTCCAAGCTTTTCAAAATCATCATCTGTTGGTTAGTCACACCTATAGGCGCCATCGTCCTCGCATACTCTCTTCACAGGTGTTTAAAATATGTTCTGGATAAAACCATTACAAACATTACCCACCTGAACCACCTTTATTCTACTGGAATTATTATAGCAGGTTGTTATAGTGCTTATACTCTGGGTTCAAATAATGTAGCTACTGTAACCGGCGTTTATGTTGGATCAGGCTTCCTGTCTGCCGGGATGGCCTCATTGATTGGTGGCCTCAGCATTACCGCCGGTATTATCACCTATGGCAAAAAAGTTATGATAACTGTCGGCAAAGAGATTGCTCCTTTGGATCCCTTCTCTGCCCTTATTACCATTTTGGCGGTAGCATTTACCCTTCATATCTTTACTCAAATTGGCGTCCCGGTCTCTTCATCTCAGGCGATAGTAGGCGCTGTAATAGGAGTTGGTATCGTGGGAGGATTGCGTACCGTAAGCGCCAAAGTAGTCACCAAAATTACTGTGGGCTGGTTTATGACGCCTTTAGCAGCAGGCATCCTGACTGTCCTTTTCATAAAATTGTTTGTCTAAGCTCCATAAAAAACAAGCAAGTCTTCTGCTATGATTGACAGCAAGAGCAACTTTGTTTTATAAGTTGTGTGCAAAAAATGCAGGGTAAACTCTTTCATTATAATTTTAATAATTTTAGGGGGTATAAATATGTCAGGTATTAACAAGGTAATGCTGATCGGACGTTTGGGCAGAGATCCTGAAGTTCGTTATACTCCAGATGGCGCTGCTGTCGCGAATTTCAGCATAGCTACATCTGAAGAATGGAAGGACAAAGCTACCGGAGAAAAAAAAGAACGCACAGAATGGCATCGTATCGTGGCTTTTAGAAGACTTGGAGAAATATGCGGCGAATATCTTTCAAAAGGCAAGCAGGTATACATCGAAGGCCGTTTACAGACAAGATCATGGGAAAAGGACGGAGTTACAAGATATACTACTGAAATTGTCGCATCTGATGTGCAGTTTTTAGGTGGAAGAGATTCTGTAAATTCAGATGAGCCACCTTTAAATACTCAAGCTTCTGATACCCCCCCCAAGTCGTCAGGCTCGGGTTTTCACAAGATTATTTGGTAAAAGTTTACCACGGAACGACACGGAGTTTCACTGAAAATTGAAAACAATTAGGAACGTGGACGAATTAACTTCCTCAAGTAGGCGCACAGATTTAGGTTGAATTTGTTCGATCTTGAATTGCAAAAGTTGAAGGAATAGCGAGCTATTTCAAGATTTTTGGGATTTGAGATCGGACAAAAGCGACTTGAATCTGTGATGCATAGTTGGGGAAGTTATTTCGTCCACGTTCCTTAGTAAGTGTAACTACCCAGGTTCACAGTTCACGGTTAGAGAGCGATAAAAATTGAACGAGACAACCAACCGTGAACCTAACAACTTGAACAGTTACGAGAATTCAGTGTATTTCTGTGAAAATCCGTGGTGAAGTATTACATTATTTTTTGATAGAAATTCAAAATATATTAAGGAGTCTATGATGCAGGAATATACTATTCATCCTCTGGTTGTCGGTATTAATGAGACCGATCAGGGTGTAATGACATATCTTCATGATTATGGAAA
>JAFDFV010000014.1 GCA_019309665.1 Deltaproteobacteria bacterium
TACGACATCACCAAGCGGAAAGCCGCGGAAGAGGAAATTAAGGAGAAAGCCGATGAACTTGAGAAATTCAACCGACTGGCTGTGGGCAGGGAGTTTAAGATGATAGAACTTAAAAAGGAGATAAACGCGCTTCTTGAGAAGTTAGGTAAGGAGCCCGGATACAAGATTGTTGGAGATGTTTAAGGAGTCTATCAGATGAAAATCCAGATGAAAATCCTTCTCATCACGTTGCTGTTAGTCATGGTCGCGGGCACGGCTATCATAGTGGTCAATCATATCGCCACAAGAAACATGACCGAAGATGACGTTTACGACCATATGAGCACTGCTACGGAATCAAGAGCAAGTCACATCGAGACATATCTGGACGGTGGAAAAAAAGCAATCAAGCAATTATCAGAGAGTATCGTTATAGAACGATTGTTACTGGCAGGCAAAGATGACCCGGATTATAGCGGGAAGTATAATGATGCTATACGAAGACTAAAGCGTACAGCAGCGGCAAACGAGTATATCTATGGTGTCTTTGTGCTTGACAAAAATGGAACGATCATTGCTTCAAGCGAAGAGATCAATATCGGAAAAGACAAGAGCAGTGATCCTTATTTCCTGGGCGGGAAGGAAGGCGTTTTTATCAAGGATGCTTATACATCCCGGAATAGAAAAATAGACTCAATCGCTTTCTCGGCGCCGATTTTTGATGAAGAAGCCACTGTTTTTTTAGGCGTCGTCGTCATAAGGGTTTCGATGGAAAAACTGGATAAAATCACAACAGGCAAAGCCGGTCTTGGGGAGGGCGAAGAGTTTTTCCTCGTGAACAAGGACGACTACATGATAACGCCATCGAGGTTTCTTAATGATACGTTCCTTAAGCAGAAGGTTGAGACGTTCCATTCAGGAGGTGAACCTGAAGATATAAAACATTTGGCTGGGTACAGACACGAGGTGATTCTATGCAAGAATTACAGGGGGGTGGAGGTTCTCAGGATTCATGTGCACATACCTGAGATGGGCTGGTGCCTGATGGCGGAGACGAGCACAGAAGATGCATTTGCTCCCAGGACTATAACAAGGCCTATCGTAAAATTGCACAGCGGAATCGAAGAAATTATGAAAGGGAATCTGAATCACAAGGTAGGCACTGGCGCAAACAATGAGATCGGACAACTCTCAAGGGTTTTTGATGAGATGGCCGCTAATCTCAAAAAATCAAGAAAAGAGTTGGAAGATTACAGCCGGGGTCTTGAGGGGATAGTAAAAAGGAGAACTGCGGAACTGGACAGGAAAGTTGCCGAGAGTGAGCAGCAGAGACTTGCGATAATGAACATCGCAGTGGACATCGAAGATGCAAACAAGGCAAAGGGGTTGGAAATTGCAGAACGCAAAGCCGCTCAGAAGGAACTATCCGAGACCAACAAAAAGCTTCAGGACGCGGTTAATCGCTCTAACCAGCTCGCGATAGAGGCCCATACAGCCAACACGGCCAAGAGCGAATTTCTGGCCAACATGAGCCATGAGATCCGGACGCCTATGAACGGCGTTATAGGCATGACGGATTTGCTGCTTGCTACGGAATTGCCTTCGGAGCAGTTAGAATATGCAAAGATCATTAAAAAGAGTGGAAATTCGCTGCTGGCGATCATCAACGATATCCTCGATTTTTCCAAGATAGAGGCCGGGAAGTTTGAACTGGGAACGTTTGATTTTGATCTTCGCTTGACCCTTGAAGACATGACCGATGTGCTGGCGTTACGCGCATATGAAAAAGGTCTGGAGATGACCTGCCTGATAGAACCGGAGGTCCCTGCGTTGTTGCGGGGAGATCCGGGGCGACTCCGACAGATAATTATCAACCTCATCGGAAATGCGATTAAATTTACGGCACAAGGCGAGGTGGCCTTGCACGTGACCCTTGATAATGAGGATAACGGCATGGTCATGATCCGTTTTGCCGTGAAAGACACAGGCTGCGGAATGCCCGCGGACAAACTCGATATTTTGTTTGATCCCTTTACCCAGGCGGATTCCTCTACTACACGCAAATTCGGCGGAACCGGCCTGGGTCTGACCATTTCAAAACATCTGTGTGAAATGATGGGTGGGCAGATCGGTGTGGAAAGCAAAGAGGGCAAAGGTTCTACGTTCTGGTTTACGGCCCGTTTGAATAAGCAATCCACCAGCCGGAAAATGGAGATTACAACGCTGGATAATATTTCGCTTAAGGGACTGCGTATCCTTGCCGTGGACGACAATGCGACAAACCGCAGGGTGGTCGCAGGCATGCTTTCGTCCCAGGAATGCCGGCATGAAGAAGTCGAGAATGCCGCAACTGCGCTGGACAGGCTCAGGGCGGCCGCAGCATCAGGAGACCCGTTCCGCATCGCTATTTTAGATATGGTTATGCCGGAAATGGACGGAGAGACCCTGGGCAGAATGATCAAAGATGATCCTGCTTTGCGTGATACTGTGCTGGTGATGATGACCTCGATCGGTTCGCGGGGCGATGCCGGCCGGTTCGAGAAGGCGGGATTTGCCGTGTACCTGACCAAGCCGGTAAAGCAGTCGCGACTTTTTAACTGCCTAATGGCGGCGATCGGCCGTAAGCCCTCCGATCAGACCCCACCGAACAGGATTATTACCCGACACACAGTGGCAGAAAAAAGCAAGCAAAAAGCCCGCATACTCCTGGCCGAAGACAACATCATCAATCAGAAGGTCGCTTTGAAAGTTCTCGAAAAGCTTGGCTATCGCGCCGACGTGGTTGCCAACGGCTTAGAGGCGCTCAAGGCGCTTGAGATGATCCCTTATGACATAGTGCTCATGGACGTTCAGATGCCGGAGATGGACGGCTCGATCGAAACATATTCCGATCATCGCTATGACCGCCCACGCCATGGAGCGTGACAAAGAGATGTGTCTAAATGCCGGCATGGATGATTATTTGACCAAGCCGATCCAGCCGGGCAAATTTGGAGAAACAATAGCCAGATGGATCATAGGCATTGCTGCTGCCGGGCAGAATCGAACCGGAGATAAGCCGTCGGAGGAAGCGATGACAAAGGAAACCACGTAATGAGAATTTTGATTGCTGAAGATGATATAACCTCCCGCGTGCTACTTAAACATATGCTGGCCGAGTGGGGTTACGAGGTGGTTGTCACAAAGGACGGCTGCGAGGCATGGGAGGCGCTTCAGGCCGAAGACGCGCCAAGGCTTGCGATCCTTGACTGGATGATGCCCGGACTGGACGGTGTTGAAGTCTGTCGTAAAGTGCGCCAATTGGATGTTTCCAATCCCACGTACATTATTTTTCTTACGAGTCGCAGCAGCAAGAAGGACATTGTCGCCGGTCTTGAGGCAGGGGCGGACGACTATATCGGCAAACCGTATGAGACGGACGAACTGCGCGTCCGGGTCAAGGTGGGAGAAAGGATAACGGCCTTGCAGTCAGCCCTTGCAGAACAAGTACATTCCCTCCGGAAAGCGTTGGCGCATGTCAAGACTCTTCAGGGCATCCTGCCCATTTGCATGCATTGTCACAAGATCCGGAATGACCAGCAGAGCTGGGAACGGCTCGAAAAATACATTGCCAAACACTCGGATGCAGAATTCAGCCACGGCCTGTGTCCCGAATGCCTGGAAAAACATTATCCGGATTTCAACGAGTAAACAGGACTTGGTGGTAGCCGTGAGCGCTTACCTAAAGTGTTAGCTTTCTTCTCAATCTATCCGAGACTTCCCTTGTCAACCTGAGAACCTTTGTTGCATTTTCCAGGCTTAAGGAACCTGTACCGCAGCTTGGAGTTATTAAAGACTGAGCCAGGATTTTAGATCTTTCAAATCCAAGAGCTTCTAAATCCCGCACCTCATTTTCCCATTTTATCACTATCGAATCGACTGTCTCTTTTTCAACATCCTCTGCTTTTGAGGTGGGCACTATGCCCCATGCAAGAATGCCTCCTGATTCCATAAACTTCTTAATATGATCAGCGTAAAGAATAAATCTGTCAAAAAAAGAATATGCATCAAAGCTGACTATATCTGCCGATGAACCAAGTACCAGCGACCAGTCGCAATTGGCGCAAACATGTATTCCTGCAATACCGCCTTCTGAATGAACGGCTTTTATAACTTCTTTAAAACATTTTTCTACTTCATCGCTTGATATACCTATAAACGCAGATGAGCCGAAACCGGCAAGCGCGGGTTCATCAAAAAAAATAATTACGGGAACTCCGAATTTTGAGAGTTCTCTGACCTGCCATCTGGCTTTGAGAGCCAAAAGCTTTACAGCCGCATCTCTTATCTGTTCGTCATAAAATATCGCCTTTCCATCTTGGTCATTCAGGCCTGTGCAAAAAGTTACAGGGCCTGTTATCTGGCCCTTAACTGCAACCGGAGGAACGGAAACCGCTTTTAATTGCTTTGTAAACTCAAAAAAACCACCTGCCGTATCCTCTGTCAAAACGAATCTTGATCCGGAAAGCTCGCCCTCTCCTTCAAGTACAGCCATGTAGTCTTCATAGAATTTAAGAAGATCTTCACCAAAAGCACCTGCGCCGGTATCTATATAAGCTCTTTCTTTTTCAACAACAAGACCCGGCAAACCGGGAAGAAACTGTGCAATCATTCCTTCTTCTTTATAAACCGGAAGCTGAACCCATAAGGGAATTTCAGGAGTATATCTGAAAACAAGTTTTACAGCTTCTGCATGATTATCCATAGGAAGACTTCCTATTAAAACGGGAAGACCGTTTGCCCGAAACTTTTCAATCACAATTCATGCTCCTCTCATACCGTATCTGCCTGATTTTCATAATTCAGCAACAATCCATCTTTTAAAAAATTATCATGAGATCAATAAGTTTGCAAGGAATAGATAGTCTTGCCGGCAGTGTAAGGCCCCTATACGTGAACCCTGTTAATATTTGATATATTAGCAAAAGTATTAGCCAAAGGCAAGGGCGTTTCCGTGAGGAAGGGTCTGAAGGAAGCCGGAGTGCAAAGCTATGAGCCGACGGACAGAAACAGCATACAAGGCCAAGTTTTCGGGTGAGTTAACATAACAAAGCCCAGTGGTTCAGGGGATATGGTAAATGCTGCGGTTGTGTGGCAAAAGTTCATGCTCTTATTCGGGGAGGCCTGTCCGGCATGCGGTCAGGATACTGACAGCGTCTGATGCGGCAACGTATCGGTTGATCGGGCAGAAGTCAGCAGAGGTCATATTAGGTGCAGGAGAAACGAGCCGCACAAAAGTGAGGAGGAAGAAACTTCCCCTTACCCGATTTGCTATTATAGACTGGTTCCTCTTTTCTATGCTGCCCTATCCATTCCACGAGGAGCGGGGGCACCCCGCAAGAGGCCTTGAGTGCTGAGATCCTCATCAATGTCTGGCCAGTGGATCCCGTATCCCGCTCCGGCAATGCACCAGTTCGCCCGCTGCTCAGACGTCGCATGTAGCAAACGTGGGTACCATGCCAAGGGAACCGTTATGGTTCGTCCGTCGAAAAGATCAACACTGATTGCGTCGTCAGTGACGCGCACGTCCCTGACTTGTTCACCTGCTTTAGGTTCCAAAGTAGTCATTCCATGCCTCCAATAATTCCTTTTGGTGCTCTGAAGTAAGTGTTTCCAATTTTCTCAGTTCCCTTGCTGGAAACCCAAGATTGTACGCCAAAGCCACAGGACTGAGCCAGAACTTGGCTGAAAAAGAGTCCCGGTCAATGTGCACGTGTGGCGGCTCGTGTAGGTCGTGACTGACGAAGTAGAACCTGTACGGTCCTTTTCTTAAGACTGCCGGGGACATTTTCCTATTCCTTGTCGATTCTTTTAGCGAATGTTGCTAATCAGCCGCACGGCTTTTTGTAGCGGCTGTATTTGCTTGGGTACGCCCGGGCCTGGGCGTGAATTTATGGGGTAACCTGTCCGCTTCGGGCGGGAAGTCCCCTATACGTGAATCCTGTTAATGTGCTAAACACATTAGCAAAAGTATTAGCCGAAGGCAAGGGCTGAATCGTGTTGGCTCCCAATAAAACAAAGGAGGTATGCCCATGAGACTGAAAAATTATGGCAGAAATCAAAAAAACGTAAAGAATATATTCAATTCAACAGAACGGACTTCTACTGGTTGGAGTGGATGTGAGCAAGGCAAAACATGATGCTTGTATAGGGACTTTGGATAGTGTCAGATGCAGGATCGGATTTAAAAACGCAAGAGCTGCATTCAAAGGCTTTGAAGATGCAATCAGAAAAAATATGTTCAGAAATAAATATAAACGAGTTTTGGTGGCCATGTTCCTGAGTGTCAAGTTCTGCTATAATCTGTAAAAGATTGACACGTAATTATGCCAGTGTTATGTTTATTTTAACATATTAGCAACGACTGTCACATTTCATAGTCTTTGTGGAAGAAAATAATTTATTTCTCGCTCGTCTGGAAAATTCAACTTATTATGGCAGATATTATATCACTTGATAGTAAACTTCAATTAACCAGAGATAAGAAAGCCAATCTAATAAAAAAACGCAAAATTTTTGCGATACAGAAGGTTTTTCAATGTACACGGTGCTCCTTTAAATGCGAAAAATGCGGCTCTCAAATTAGTCTCGCACACCAAAAGAAAAATGATTCCCGCAACATTAAGGTATCATATCGACTCTGCGAGAGTTGCATGGAAGAATTTAATGACTATATTGAAAAAATTAAGGGAAAAGGAGACTCTGACTCTTACTGGCACAATGATGCCTGGATAGATGTCTGGAAAACGTGGATAAATCATCAGAATGCCATTAGCCAATATCTAAAGTCAAAAGAGTTTAAGCAGCTTCTGCAGGAATTTAAACAGAACGAGCACAATAAATAGGAGGATTTTATGTTTGGAATTGGTATGCCTGAACTTATAATAATACTTGTTATTATTCTAATTATATTTGGAGCCGGCAAACTTCCGGAAATCGGAGCAGGTGTAGGCAAAGCAATAAAAAATTTTAAAAGCGCAACAACCGATGCTGAAAAAAAAGAAGCTGACAAATTGGACAGTGGTGATAAAGGTGATAAATCATAAAGCTTCAATTTGTTTCAACAGGTTTTACATTTATGATATTCCGGAACCAACCGCCCAGCACAACACTATTACTGTAATAATCGCACAACTTCCGGCAAGAATTTTGTGAAGCAGGCTTTCTCTATTTCTTTCATTATAACCTATAAAAAATCCAATAGCGGCCCCTGCCAATATTCCAGCCCCGTGCCCCCAGTTATTTATGCCTGGCACAACAAAACCGAACAGCATAATTCCAAGCGCCCATCCGCCGATTTGCCTGTAAATGGCATGCCCATAAGTCCCGCCCCGGCTTTTGCCATAGTAAATGGCCGCCCCTATCAAACCGCATATGGCGGCAGAAGCACCTAATGTGAATGCAACACCGGCTAAATAAGAAATCCTGAAACCGATAATTCCGCTTAGAGTATAGATGATAAACATCCGGTAAACACCATATTCCCGACTGACCAGGGGTGCTATCTGACTGAAGGCAATCATATTAAAAAGAATGTGCAATATTCCTCCGTGAAGGTAATTGGCGGAAACTAATGTCCACCATCCGTGCATCTTGTCAACCGGGATGGTCCCCGTTGCTCCCAGTAACAGAAGGCTTCTGTTTTCAGGAGACAGGATATGAAATGGATTAAACGAAAGGCCCGGCAAACGGGAATTAAACAAAAGCGATATAATGTACATGCCTATGTTGGCATAGATTATTGCTTTGATGATCTGGTCGGCACTGCTAACTCCTTGAGTCCATAAATTATTTTTCCACCATGCACCTGGCTTTGATATGTTACAGTACGGGCAGCGAGATTCATCGGCGCTTATCAGTTTTCGGCAGTTGGGGCAAATAATCGACCCTCTCTTGTGATTTGTCATGACTTGACTTAACCTTTCGAGGTATAGAATTCTTCCTAAGATAGCACTGTCTCGCATCATTGTAAAGAACGCTTATAAAGAAAAAACTTAAGATATTAAGGAAAATCTTGACAGCTATGAGCTGCTTTGTTATTTAAACAAATTTTTAATTCTTTAATTAATTTTTTTAAATTTATTCCTTGCTCTGATTTATATTTCAGGGCTTAATATCCAAGAGGAGGTTTAATGCGAAGGTACGAAACATTTATAATTATTGATCCTGATCTTTCAGATGAAGAACGGAGTCCTGTTTTTGAAAAAGTAAAAGACTTAATCCAGCAAGAAGAATGTCTTCTGATAATGCTCGATGAATGGGGGGACAGAAGGCTTGCATATGAAATCAAGAAAAAATCTCGTGGGTATTATGTTCGCTTAGACTATTGCGGAACAGGAAAACTTGTTGAGGAAATAGAACGTTTTTCCCGAATTGATGACAGGGTCATGAAGTATATGACGGTTTTACTTGACAAGCATGCAGACATGGAACTTCTTAAAGAAGAGATAGCCAAAGCTGAAATTAAAGAAAGCGAGCCCGATCAAAATAAATCCGATATCGAACTGGACGCCCCTGATATCCCTGATATTAATGATTCTGAAACGGCTGAGGATAAAACAATAAAAACAACGGAAAGTGAATAAATAGGAGAAAAAATGGCTGTTCCTTCAAATTCAAAAAGAAATTCAAGAAGAACTCCAGGTAAAAAAAGAATATATCATCGCCGGAAAATATGCCGTTTCTGCGCAGATACAAGTCTTGTAATAAATTATAAGGAACCTAAAACACTTAAATATTTTATTACTGAACGAGGCAAAATTATCCCAAGACGTATATCTGGAACATGCGCTAAACACCAACGCGCTCTGACACATGCTATAAAGCGAGCCCGAACAATTGCACTTCTGCCTTACGTGGGGACTATTGACTATATTTAATGTGAGTTGTGTCCCCGGAGAGAAGAAAATAGTGTCTCAAACCGTTCAAGGAAATATATCAAAGGATATAATAAGTGGCGTAGCAATAATAGGTCTTATATTTACAGCTTCAACATATCTGCCGATCATAGGATTTTTCTTTTCTTTGTTTATCCCTCTGCCAATTCTCTTTTATCGCTCAAAACTCGGGAGAACAACAGGAATTATAGTCTATATCTTATCAATCATAATAATGATTGTAATGACAGGCAGTATATCATTAGATATATTTTTCTTTGCTGAGTTGCTGCTGCTGGGTTTTGTCCTTAGTGAACTATTTGAGATGCGTTTATCGATTGAAAAAACAATTAGTTATGCGTGCGCCTCCGTTCTAATAACGGGAATTGTTATCTTGTTCTTTTACAGCAATTTATCAAACACTGGAATTTACACCCTGGCATCTGAATATATATCACGAAATCTCGAGCTGACTATGGCGATGTATGAGAGTATGGGGGTTCCGGAAGAAAGCATACACGTTATCTCGAATTCAATGGAAAAGATCCACTACGTACTTATACGAATTATTCCTGCTATGCTTATATCTTTAACCTTATTTGTGTCATGGACCAATCTGTTAATCGCAAAGCCCTTGCTTAAAGCTAAAAATATTTTTTTTCCTGATTTTGACTCTCTTAAATTATGGAAAGCGCCGGAATTCATGGTTTGGCTTTTTATAGGATGCGGCGTGACGCTTATTTTGCCGGACAATTCTTTTAAAATTTTAGGATTAAACGGTCTGATTATCCTTATGACAATATATTTTTTCCAAGGCATAGCAATTGTGTCCTTTTATTTTGAGAAAAAAAATGTTCCACGTATATTCAGGATTTTCCTATACAGCGTCCTTGCTTTGCAACAGTTGGTTCTGCTTTTCGTTATAGGGCTTGGCTTCTTTGATATGTGGATTAATTTCAGGAAATTAGGAGGCAAGTAAAAATAAGTTGTACAGATTGCGCAGAAATCTTGTTTGTTTTCAAGGCGCGTTAAGGCACGCATAACGAGTTATGTATGCCTTGACGCAACACAGAAAACAAGCAAAAAGACAAGCAAGGTGTGTAAGTTATTTTTACTTGCCGACTTAGGTATAAAAAAAGAAAGTTGAAACTTAAAATATTAGGTAGCCGTTCACGGTTTACAGTTATCGGTTCACGGTTGAGAAAAACAGAAGGTTTATAAATATTGCACAAGGATCGGCTGCGGAGCTGAAAACACAGATTTATATTTAACGAGAGGTTAATATATTTTCTGATTTAGATGCTAAAGAATTAATTCAAGAGTTGAAATCAATATCCAAAATGCTTCAATCGTTGCATAGTTCATTGAAAAAACCGTGAACCGTGAACCGACAACCGTGAAAGCTTACAAAATTGTTTATGGAGGTTATAATGAAAGTAATTTTGAAAGAAACTATACAATCACTAGGCATAATCGGCAGCGAAGTTAATGTTGCCAGAGGTTATGCCCGCAACTATCTTTTGCCTCAGAATAAGGCTGTACCGGATACAGCTCAAAATCGCAGGATGCTGAAACAGGAAAAAGTTAAATTTGAAGTTCAGATAGCTAAAGAAAAAAGCCTTGCTGAAGAAATGGCCAATAAACTTGAAGGAGTTGTTTGCAAAATAGTTGCAAAGGTTAGTGAAGAAGATCGCCTGTATGGCTCGATTTCTGTGAAGAATATTATTGATGCACTTGTAAGCCAGAATATAGAAGTTGAAAAAAGAATGGTTCTGCTTAGTGAGCCCATAAAAAAATTAGGTACATTCAAAGTTCCTATACGAGTTTACAAAGGAGTTGAGCCTGAAATAACTGTTGAAATAGTCTCTGAATAAAGTTATTATATTTTAATGATAGACAGGCAGTTTCAAAACAAACAAGACCCATCTCTTTATAAAATTCCCCCTCAAAGTATTGAAGCCGAAGAATCTTTACTCAGCGGAATCCTTATAGATAACGATACATTACTTGATGTTGTCGATATTATTTCACCAGAGGATTTCTATAGATCCGCTCATCAAAAAATCTTTTCCGGTATTGTTGAACTCTTTTCAAAGAATGAACCTGTTGACCTTGTAACTCTTACCAACGCTCTCAAAGAAAGGGGGAATTTAGAAGAGATTGGAGGGGCAATATATCTCGCCACGCTTGTTGATACCGTTCCGCTTGCAGTAAATGCAAAACATTATGCTAAAATTGTTCATGACAAAGCGACATTAAGGCGCCTTATAGAAAAAGCAAATGATATCGCCAAAAAATGCTTTGAGGACAGGGGTAATGTTGACGAAATAATAGACTTTGCCGAAAGTTCGATTTTTGAAATTTCAAAAAATAAGCATAAACAATCATTTTATCGTATAAGCGAAATAATTGATGGCAACATTGAAACCCTTGAAGAGAGACAGGGCAATAAGGCCCTGGTAACCGGCGTTCCAACAGGGTTTACCCGCCTTGATAATCTTACATCGGGTCTGCAGCAATCAGAACTTATAATTCTTGCCGCACGCCCGAGTATGGGGAAAACAGCCCTGGCCCTTAATATTGCCAGAAACGCCGCAGTTGATGCAAATGTACCTGTAGCCGTATTTTCTCTTGAAATGTCAAAAGAACAATTGTCAATGCGTCTGCTCTGTTCTGAAGCGAGAATTGATTCATCTCGTTTAAGGGGGGGGTTTTTCAGCATGGAAGACTGGCGCAAACTGACAGATGCCGCCGGTGTCCTGTCTGACACTTCTATTTTTATTGACGATACTCCCGATATATCAGCTATGGAAATACGAGCAAAGGCCCGTAGATTAAAAATGGAAAAAGATATAGGCCTTGTCATTATTGATTACCTCCAGCTTATGAAAGGCCGTATGTCTGCTGAACGTCGAGATCTTGAAATCTCGGAAATATCGAGATCTCTAAAAGCTTTGGCCAAAGAACTTAACATTCCGGTAATGGCTTTATCTCAGCTCAACAGAATGCTTGAGCAACGAAATGACAAGCAGCCAAGACTCTCAGATCTGAGGGAATCCGGAGCCCTTGAACAGGATGCAGATGTAGTAGCTTTTATATACCGAGACGAAATATACAACAGCGATGACAACAATCCCAAAAAAGGTACGGCTGATATTCTGATTAGAAAGAATAGAAACGGCCCTACCGGAGAGGCGACATTGACCTTTTTAGATAGCTATACGCGTTTTGAAAATATTGCATTTGAAAAATAGAAATATTTGTAACAGTAGGGGCGATCCTTGTGATCGCCCTAATTAGGGCGATCACAAGGATCGCCCCTACAAAAAAAATAATATGAAACGGCTTTTCGGAAATACATCCGGCTTAAAGGCAAATCAAATCCGAAGTCTTGAAAATCTCTACCGGCGCCGTATCCCCGATAACTTCCTCATCACACCCAAACTTGCGGCCGATATCAGCAGGCTTTCCCATGAAATGCGCCGCCAGATAGGTCTTCTTGTCAATCGGCGAGGCAGGATAGCCTTTGTAATTGCAGGAAGCCACCATAGAATAGTCATACCTGATACAAGTGAATACAGGGCTGCCCCTGGTCGTCTGAAGGGCCTGAGATGTATACACACTCATCTAAAAAAAGAATCTTTAACAAACGATGATTTCAACGACTTGGTCTTTTTAAGACTGGATGTTATGGCTGCAATTACAATAACTAAAGATGGTCTTCCATATCAAGTTCATGCAAGCCATATTCTTCCGAGCGGTAAAGATGGAAAGCCTTATCAGATATTGGGGCCGCTTAATCTCAATCAGCTTGATATCGGATGTGTTGAACTTATACAGGCTATTGAATCTGAACTCAGCCATGCAGGATCCTTATATAAAACGAATCAAGACAAAGAAAGAGCCCTTCTCGTAAGCGTGACGACTGCTCCCAGGCGCAGTGCAATGGACTCTTTGGAAGAGCTGAAAGAACTTGCCGGCTCAAGTGGTATTGAAGTAGCCGGCACCGTGCTTCAACAGCGCAAAAGGGCTGATTCAAGATTTCTCCTTGGTCCCGGCAAACTCCAGGAACTCACTATACAAACACTTCAGAAGGGAGCGACACTTTTAATCTTCGATCAGGAATTGAACCCGTCGCAAATTCGCTCCATTACAGATAATATAGATTTAAAGATCATAGACAGGACGCAGCTTATTCTGGATATTTTTGCTCAACGAGCTCAAACAAAAGAAGGAAAAATTCAGGTTGAGCTTGCTCAACTTAAATATCTGCTTCCAAGACTTATTACAAAAAATACCGCCATGTCACGTTTGACCGGAGGTATTGGTGGCCGTGGTCCTGGAGAGACCAAGCTGGAAATAAACAGAAGGCGTGTACGCGATAATATAGCACGACTTGAGAAGGCTTTATTAAGTGTAAAAAAACAGCGTAAGCAACAAAAGGCAAAGCGCAGCAAAAAAGGATTGCCTGTTATTTCGATTATAGGCTACACCAATTCTGGAAAATCAACTCTATTAAACACACTTACAAAAAGCAATGTTATAGCTGAAAGCCGGCTTTTTGCTACCCTGGATCCTTCCAGCAGGCGTCTTAAATTTCCCAGGGATACTGAAGTCATAATTACAGACACGGTAGGATTTATTAAAGATCTGCCAAAAGACCTTATGGTTGCTTTTCGCTCAACTCTTGAAGAGCTTGAAAGTGCCGACCTCCTGCTGCATGTGATAGATATAAGCGGTCCGCGTTTTAAAGATCAAATCAAATCCGTCGAAAGAATACTATCGGACTTAAATCTGCACAATATCCCATTAATTCGTGTTCTGAACAAACAGGATCTCGTTGACAGGGAAACTATTAACAGGCTCGGCATTGACCTTGATGGAACCCCCATATCGGCTATTAACAAATCAACTTTGATGCCGCTTATTGAAAAAATGGAAAATGCAATAGTAGCCGTTCACGTTCCGTGAACGCTTACATGCAATACAGCACCTAACCTAAATTGAGCGATTTTTGGCTTGATCTGCACTGACCTCTTGCGCATCAAGGATTCACGAAAATTCTCGACATATCCACGGGTATGCCTGCGGTTTTCGCAAACCCTTATGCATCAAGATCTCAGCACATATCTTCCCCAAAAATCGCTCAACTTAGGTCTAAGAAATTTTATTAGGTTGACTTCTAAAGAAAAATAATTGTATTTTAATTAGTTTATGGATTTGGAACTTGTAAAAAGAGTCGGTATCGCTGCTGCTTATAAAGGTGGAATAATTCTTCGATCCTGTCTCGGCAAATTATCCGGTATTAATAAAAAAGGTGATATTGATCTTGTTACAGAAGCTGACATTGGATCAGAAAAAGTAATAATTGAGACAATATTAAATACATTTCCAGATCATTCCATACTAGCCGAAGAAAGCGGTTTTAATAAAGGCAAAGCTGATTATGAGTGGATTGTTGATCCTCTCGACGGAACAACAAACTTTGCTCATGAACTCAGCATGTTTTCCATATCCATAGCGTTTGTGTTGCAAGGGAATATAGTTCTCGGCATTGTCTTTAATCCGGCAACAGAAGAACTTTTTACCGCTGTAAAGGGAAAAGGAGCTGAATTAAATTGCAGACCAATAAAAGTTTCAGGCTCAAAATCGGTTTCAGAAAGTCTGCTTGTAACTGGTTTTCCTTATGATTTTAAAAATATTATCGACTCCTTAATGCTTCGCTTTTCTAATTGCCTAAAAGCATCCCAGGGTGTCAGAAGGTTAGGATCTGCGGCGCTTGATCTTTGTTTTGTGGCTTGCGGACGATTCGATGCCTTCTGGGAACAAAATCTGAAATCCTGGGATACATCTGCAGGCGTGCTGATTGCAAGTGAAGCAGGGGCTGTTATAACGGATTTTTCAAACAAGCTGTTTACAATCGACAAAAAGGAAATTCTGGCCAGTAACGGAAAAATTCATAATGAGATGCTTAACTTACTAAAGGACAGCGTATGAAAAAAAAACTAACTAATGATATATCTTCTGATGATTATTTGGGATGTTTCGGCAATTTCAATATCAAGGATACTATATGTAAAAACCATTGTTCGCTAAGATTGCGTTGCTCTATAGAATGTGATCAAAATATCAAACTGGAAATATTGAACGACATTGTATATTCAGATGCTCTATCAATAAAGATGCAATAGGATTGAAAAAACATAGCCGTGAACGCTTACATATTAAGGAATTCATAAGGCCGAGTTCCACGGCCCCTATCTCTTTTTGAATATAAGGTAACTTGGTTATACCGACACCATGTTCGCCTGAAATAGTTCCGCCCAGTTCGAGTGTATATCCAAACAGAGCTTCAACTGCGGCTTCTGCCTTTTTAAGCTCTTCTTTATTCTTTTTATCAAGCATTATATTAAAATGAATATTTCCGTCGCCGGCATGGCCGAAACTCACCATAACAAGTCCGGTTTTTTTTCTTAATTCATCTATTTTTTTTACCATATCAGGTATCTTGTTTCTGGGAACTACAATATCTTCATTAATCTTATCCCGGCCATATCTAAACAAAGCCGGCGAGATCGCCTTTCGGGCTTTCCAGAGTTTAGCGGCATCCTCTTTAGTCCCGGCTTTTTCAACATTCGCAGCCCCCTGAGAAATACAAAGTTTTTTTATCTGATTTATTGCAATTTCTACCTCTTTCTCTTTTCCATCGACATCAATTAAAAGCAAGGCCTCAGAATTAACAGGCAGTCCCATATTAAGATACTCTTCAACACATCTAATTGAAGCATTATCCATATATTCTATGGTTCGCGGTATTATGCCATATCGAATGATCGCTGAAACCGCCTTTGCAGCAGTTTCCATATTATTAAAAACAGCGGTCATAGTACTGACTGCCTCGGGAAGTGGTATAAGCCTGAGAGTCATTCGCGTAATTACCCCTAGCGTCCCTTCTGATCCAATAAAAAGCCGGGTCAGGTCATAACCCACTACCCCCTTGGCTGTACTTACTCCGGTATTTATAATTTCTCCAGTTGGAAGAACCGCTTCTATCCCAAGCACGTAATCACGGGTAACCCCATATTTAACTGCACGTGGGCCTCCTGCACATTCTGCCAGGTTGCCGCCCAGAGTACAAAATTCAGAGCTTGAGGGATCCGGGGGATAAAAAAGATTTTCCTTTTCAACAGCTTCATGAAAACGGCCAGTCACAACACCCGGCTCAACACTGGCAATAAAATTTTCCTTATCTATTTTTAGAATACGGTTAAAGCGGGTCATAGCAAGAATAATCCCACCCTTTACAGCAAGAGATCCTCCTGTCATCCCGGAACCGGCCCCTCTTGGGATAACAAAAAAACCATCTTTATTGGCGAGCTTTAGAATAGCGGAAATTTCCCGAGCATTTTGCGGGAACAGGACTGCGTCAGGCAGATAAGTCTGCGCAGTTGCATCATAAGCATAGCATACAAGGTCCTCCTTAGCTCTGCTGAAATTGGACTTGCCTGCTATATCTTTAAGCTTTTTAAAAGTTTTATTACTAATTGCCATTGAAATTCTTTGGTTAGGGCTCGGTCAGAATTTGTTTGATTCAAGTTTCTTGCTAAAAATTTCCACCTGTCTTTGCAGAGTTCCTTTTTCTTTTAGCCCTCGTTCAACGACACCAATGGAATGAAGGGCTGTAGCATGATATCTGTTGAAACTTTTACCAATTGTCTGAAGAGGTGAATCCGTATATCTCCTTGAAAGATAAATTGCTATTTGTCTTGGACGAACAAAGTTTTGTTTTCGGGAACTCGAAATAATATCTTTTATGCTGATATTGAAATGCTTGCAAACAAGTTTCTTAATGATATCTATTGTAATATTTTTACGTTGCCTGATTATATTATGGGTTACACTTTCCGCAAGCTCAAGGTCGATCGGCACTCCAAGAATCGATGACTTGGCTGTAACTCCTATAAGTCCGCTCTCAAGCTGCCTGACATCCGCTGTCAGTTCACTCGCTAAATATTCGATTACTTCCCCAGGTAAATCATACTCATTGTTTTTCGATTTTTTTTGTAGTATTCTGACTCTTGTTCTGAAACCAGGAGGGTCAATATTTGAAATAAGACCGTATGAAAACCGGGACATCAACTTTGCATCAAGCTTAGGAATATCGGAAGGAAGGTAACAGCTTGAAAAAATTATTTTCTTGTCTGCCTCAAAAAGATAATCAAGAATGAAAGCCAGCTCGATCTGTGTACGCTCCTTTCCGGTTAAACAATGCACATCTTCAAGAAGCAATACATCACATTCATTCCTGTATTTTTGCTTGAATTTATCAATTGAACCATTTCTAAAAGAATTAACCATTTCACAGGTAAAATCTTCTGCGGTTATATAATATACACGTTCCGTTGGATATTGAGATAATATATGGTGACCAACAGCCTGAGAAAGATGGCTTTTCCCCATTCCGGTCTTTGATAATAAAAATAAAGAATTTTGCTGCGAATTCTTTTTTGAAGCAAGGTCAAGTGCCGCTAAATAAGCAAAGTCATTATTGTTGCCGACAACAAACTGATCAAAAGTAAAATCTTTTCTTAACAGGCGGCCATTATATGGACGTACATTAACCCCGGGCAAAGGTAGCTGGATACTATTATCCCTTTCAAAACCTGAGTTCCCTTTTTTAAACTTTTTGCGGGAAATATCGAGTCTAAGGGTGTATGCTTTTCCGGAAGTTCTTTTTATTTCTGTTTTTATAATTGAACCATAGTGGTCAAGAATACGTTTTTTTGAAAAAGTATTTGCACATGAAAGTACGATACGGTTTTCTTTACATTCCATAAACTCCACAGGCTCAATCCACATTCTGTAACTGTGTCCAGGAATTTGTTTTTTAATCGATAATTTTACTTGTTCCCATATTTGTTTCATAGAGTGTTACAATCCATATTCCAAAAAAAAGGTTAATAATATTAAAAATAGAAGAAATAACTTTGCAAACTATAGACTTTCAGATAATTAATTTCACAAGGCCAGAAGGAGGAAGGCGTATTAGTTATACGTCGACGACTGATAACACAGTGAAATTATTTATCTGAAAGTCTATATAAAAAATCAGACTGTTTGGAAGTAATATTATTGGTTAGAAAGGTTTCAATCGCACAACTTAGGTCTCGCTAAAAAATAACTTGGTAGAAGAATCTGTTTGAGAATTTAAAAGTTTCTGGTAAAACCTGCGAACCTGCGTGAAGAATTTAATGGCCTGATTAAGCTATCCGAACTTTTCTGTCAAACCTGAAGAATAATGTTTTACACTTATTTATTGAAAAGTTATTAACAATTTATAGTCATCTGTTTTTATTAATCTATCTTTTAATCATACAGGCAACTGCTTCTAAATACAAACATTTTTGCAATGAGATTTTTCTTCAACTATTTTATGCAGATCCATCATTATCAGCATGATTCTTTACAATAATGTTCTATTCAAAAAGCTTGCTAATGCTTTCATTATCTTTAATTTTTAAAAAAAATCCCCTTGTATCTCTGTTGAATAAAATATCTTAAAAATCATCATATAGTTAAGCACAATTTAATTAATTTGTTTGAAAATAATATGAAACATGTAATATCCTAAAAATTTGCTGGCTATACTAACAACAACTTAAGGTCATATAAATGAATAATTATCGCCCGGTTATTGGAATTACCATGGGAGATCCCGTTGGTATCGGCCCTGAGATTATACTCAAGGCTCTCTCATCCCCTTTAATTTATAAAACCTGCAAACCGCTCGTAATAGGAGATTTAGGAGTGCTGGAACTTGCAAAAAAAAGCACGTCAAGCACTCTTAAAATAAAAGATGTTAAAACGCCTGATTCAGGCGCATATAAATACGGACGGATTGATGTTTTATGCTTATCCAAACTTGATAAGGATAAAATATCCTGGGGTAAACCCACAGTTCAAACAGGAACTGCAATGATAAAATACATAACAACTGCGATAGATATGGCAATCAGCCGAAGTATCGGCGCCATTGTTACATGCCCTATAAATAAGGCAGCCATGCAGAAGGCAGGCAGCAAGTTCAGCGGTCACACAGAACTCCTTGCAGAGCGCACTAAAACTGATAATTATGCAATGATGCTGGCCGGCAATAAACTTCGCGTGGTTCTTGCAACCATTCACATTCCCTTAAAAAATGTTTCAGCCGAACTTTCAAAAGAACGAATTGTTAAAACCATACAAATTACTTGGCACGCTCTTCATTATAGTTTTGGTTTCAAAAATCCCCGAATTGCTGTAGCAGGCTTAAATCCTCATGCCGGGGAAGAAAAAATGTTTGGAGATGAGGAAGAAAAAATTATTTTGCCGGCAATAAATTCAGCAAGAAAAAAAGGGTTTGATGTTTCCGGCCCCTTCCCTCCTGACACGGTATTTTATCACGCTGCAAACGGACGTTATGATGCTGTTGTCTGCATGTATCATGACCAGGGGCTTATTCCGTTTAAACTGCTGCACTTTACCGATGGAGTTAATACAACTCTCGGGCTGCCGATAATTAGAACTTCTGTTGACCATGGGACTGCTTATGATATCGCAGGAACCGGAAAAGCAGATCCCGGCAGCCTTGTAGCAGCAATAAATATGGCGACTGAACATGCGGCATATATAAGTGCCTAAAATGCCTAAAGTTAAGGAATGCACCTTCGGTGCTGCCAATTCTATGTAAATTAATGGAGCGAAGCGACTCCTTAACTTTAGGCACTTATGCTCGCATTAGGCACTTTTATGTCAGCACTGAAGGTGCGCTAATTTAAATGAAATAATCAAGTTTTTGACCTTATGAAATCCGAAAAAATAAAAATACATGGCGCCAGGCAGCATAACCTGAAAAATATAGACGTCGAACTGCCCAGAAATAAATTAGTTATTATAACGGGTTTATCGGGCTCGGGCAAATCAACACTTGCTTTTGACACTCTTTATGCAGAAGGTCAACGCAGGTATGTTGAATCTCTTTCTACTTATGCACGTCAGTTCTTAGAACGTATGGATAAACCGGATGTTGACTTGATTGAGGGTCTCTCGCCCGCCATTGCAATTGAACAAAAAACAGCCAGCCATAACCCCAGATCAACGGTTGGCACAGTTACTGAAATTTATGATTATCTCCGTCTTCTGTTTGCCAGAACAGGTACGCCTCACTGTCATAAATGCGGAAAGCCCATTACTTCGCAAACGCTTGACCAGACCGTAGATAAAGTCATGTCAATGCCTGAAGGGACCAAAATCATTATTTTATCGCCTCTTGTTGCCGGACAGAAAGGAACTCATGAAAAACTCTTAAAACGTCTTAAAAGAGACGGTTTCGCTCGCATACGTATCAACGGCAAAATATTTGAAATAGAGAATATTGACAAGCTTGATAAAAACAAGAAGCACACTATCGATGTTGTTGTAGATCGCCTGGTTGTTAAAGAAACTATTAAAAACAGGCTTGCGGATTCTTTAGAGCTGGCCGTATCTCAGTCAGACGGCATAGCTATGGTTGATGTTTCAGGTAAAAAGCCTGTTATCTTCAACGAAAAATCAGCATGCATAACTTGCGGTATAAGCTATCCTGAATTTACACCTGCCAGTTTTTCCTTTAATTCTCCGCAAGGCGCATGCCCGAAATGTGATGGCCTTGGCTCAACAAATATATTTGACCCTGATCAGATAATTCCGAATCCCGAACTATCTTTAAGAGAAGGCGCGGTTATTTTGTGGGCTAACAGAAATTCAGTTCATTTTTTTGAATTTTTAGATGCTTTGACCATGCATTATGGCATTGATATCTATACACCTTATAAGGATCTGCCGGATAATTTTAAAAAAGTTCTTCTTTACGGATCAGGAGATGAACAAATATCATTTTATTTTGAACGGAACAATCGCCGTTTTAACTACAAAAAACCATTTGAAGGCATAATACCAAAATTAGAAAGGCGTTACCTCGAGACGGATTCTTTTCAGGCAAGAGAGGAAATCAAGCACTATATGAGTTTCCGTCCCTGCCCGGAATGCCAGGGGACAAAGCTAAATAAAGGAAGCAGATCCGTAAAAGTAGGCGGGCTTACCATATCTGAAATAACAGCTTTTACTGTGACAAAAGCATATAATTTTTTAAAAAATCTTGAACTTTCCGGCAAAAAAAAGATCATTGCCAAAAGAATTCTAAAAGAACTTATTGAAAGGCTTAGCTTTCTTGACAACGTGGGCCTGTCATATCTTACTCTTGCCAGATCGGCCTGCACTCTTTCAGGCGGAGAAAGCCAGAGAATACGTCTTGCAACGCAGATCGGATCGAAATTAACGGGAGTTTTGTATGTTCTGGATGAGCCCAGCATTGGCCTTCATCAAAGGGA
>JAFDFV010000190.1 GCA_019309665.1 Deltaproteobacteria bacterium
GACCAATATGTAATTCTCTATAAGTTTTTCTTCCTTTATTGCAGACAATCCTTTGAAGTCTTTTCTTGTGATATTTGCCTTCCCTTTTACCTCAATCGCTGTTTTTCCGTTGATGACAAAGTCAACCTCAAAGCCTGAGGTTGCCCTCCAGTAACACAGATCACAAGCCCCCTTGTTAAAATCGCAGTAGGTTTTTATCTCATGATGGATATAAGCTTCAAATGCCTCCCCAAATTCCGGAGATCTCATCTCCAGACCCCGACGACCTTGCAGAAATCTGGCGACTCCTATATCGAAAAAATAGAATTTTGAAGTCGTAGAATCTGAAAATATTCCTGCACGGTTGACCTTGGAACCTGTGCATCGCTTGCTATGTTCGTATAATTAATCATTTTACCGTTACACAGCCCGGCTACAGTGAGAAATCTGCTGAATGCAGGCACATTCCGAACGATGGCTTCCGCTGCAATCTCTTCCCTTAAATAATTTCCCGCATAAGCCTCCAGATCTTCAAATGGTGCATTGGAAAAATAGATGGAAGGGATCAGACCTGTATCCAGGGCTTTCAGTAATTGGAAATCCCCATTTAACTCTTTGAGAATAAAGGGACGCAACCGCCTGGTTCTGGCGCGGCCCCCCAGCAGGTTCACGCCCTTATTTCTCAACTTCCTGGCACTGGACCCTGTAAGAAGGAAATGAATCCCTTTTTCTTCAATTAAGTTATGTACTTCATCAAGCAGAATCGGCAGCTTCTGAATCTCATCGATGATAACTATCTTGTCATCGTCCGTTATTTCCTGGCGAAGCCTTTGGGGCTCCCTGCTTAATTTCAGATAAACATCCGTTTGAAGCAGATTGTAATACCTGTATTCATTTAACGTATGTTGAATCAAGGATGTCTTTCCCGTTTGACGTGGTCCGAATAAGAAATAAGATTTTTTTCGTAGAATCTTTAATAAATCCAATTGCCTTTTGACATACATAACCCACCTCCAAAATAATTGCCATAAACACCGTTAGATATCATGATTATTGCCAATTTACATGTCAAATATCACGCAGTCAAGACCTTTCTTGTGTACCCTGGCGATCCGTATCTTAGCATAGGTGGCGTGGAGATTATCCCTGCGGCTGGCAACTCCACAACAGCGTTTTTCAGGGCGTTTTTAATGAAAAGAATTTCATCCTTGGAGGATTACGGCCTCTCGGGCAAAATCCAGCAACTGTCACCATCGGACTACTTCCCTGCCATTTTCATCGGTATAGAATCCTGCCACTGATATTTTCTTCTCTTTCTTCCATTGAAATATTTCAATTGTATTTTCTTTAAATTTGGTTCTTTTTCTTCGTTTTTTGGAATGACACCATCTGCCTTGCCACCGATGTGCAGGGAAAACCTTTCCTCTTATTAAGATATGGAAACACGAAAAGGTTTGAGCTATTCTTTTCGGTTCCGAACATATTTAGGACATTTATGTGGAGGTAAAAAATGAACCCATACAATTATACTATATCCGGTCGGCGAATCTTGAAATCAAAGGCGAGATACGAACTCAAGCGAAGAAGAGTGAATATAAGCCTGACTCTGGAAGAATTTGCCAGACTCGAAAAGGCCGCAATAGAGAATGGTTGTTTCCGGGTAACCTCTCAGCCTAATCACGCCACAGGTAAAAGAATTAAACACAAAGAACCGGCTTTAGCGGTTTTGGCACGTAAAATTGTTATTGATTATCTTGATCAAAGAAAAAATATGTCGAAATCAGGCTGAGAATAAAATTTCTATGAAACCATCCCTTCCGGAATGTATCATAATATCAGATTTTGTTTGTTCTGCAGATGAGATTTGTGACCGTTACCAGAAAAGAAGTGAAAGCCCGAAGTGGTACCTTCGGGCTTTCGATAAGAGCTTCGCAAATACCCGGAAGCCCAAAAGACTGATCTCCTTTTACTATGTCTTCCGGTTGTTTGCAAGGCGGAAGGCATGTCTTTTTGGCTATGGTGTCAAAGCTTGAATAGAAGGTGGCTATGGTGTCAAAAGCTTGAATAGTGAATAAGGATTGTTTGCTTGTAAATTCAGCATGTTTGCCTAATCATCTTCTGCACTTAACCGCAAAAGCCGAGCCGATTTAGAACATTTGTAGTTATGTCAACAATCACAACTTGGAAACGAAATGGATGATCGTCAGATACGTTATTGCATGGCTTCCGATGGATTATTAATGGTGTTATTCGGGAGCAATGGTATGGCAATTACCTTAGCGAGTTGCGCGCTCATCAAGTATCCACTGTTACGGGAGCAGTTCTTTTTGGACTTTACATTTGGGCAATCAGTCGCATCTGGCGGCTTGAGTCGGGGGTGCAGTCACTTTCAGTTGGATTCATCTGGCTAACTATGACAGTTTGCTTTGAGTTCTTTTTTGGGCACTACGTAGCCGGGCATCCTTGGAGTCGGCTTTTTCATGACTACAACATTTTGGGCGGGCGTATTTGGGGCTTATTGCTGGTATGGATCACTGTGGCGCCTTATGTTTTCTACCGTTTTGCAGCAGTGAGAGAATGAAATAGTTTCACTTCTGAACTTGCAAAGCTTTTCTTACAAAAGAGGCTGCCCCAGAATAAGGCAGCCTCTCATCAAGACTCGGTTTTTCTCTTTAATTTTACTCGGTTTGCTTACTGATTGATATGACAACCATGTCACTCGTGCATTCTACCACTACATGATCGCCCACATTAAAGTTCTTAAGGTCTACATCCGGACCAGCGGTTAAAGTTACTGCGTTGCCGGATTCCTTCTCTACTACTATAACTTTTCCGGTATCAGGCATTATATCGCTGATCATCCCTGTTGTTGTCATTTTTTCCACCTCTGTTTCCTGTGACTCCTGGGAAACTGCTATTCCGGCAAAAGAGAGCATAAACAGGGCAACAACCAACATGGAAAACAACTTCCTTGATGTTAATTTCTTCATCATTATTTTTTACTCCTTTTATTTATGGTTAGGGCTCGGTCAAAGTTTGAAAATCTTCTGGCTTTTCAGTTGTCATTGGTTATCATGTGAAACGTCACCACCTCCTTCCTGTTCTCCCTGGGGCTGTGTTTCCACAGGGGCGGGGAGAGTTTCAACGGGAGGTATAGTCTCCTCCACCCGCGGTGTTGTCTTTTCCGTCTTCGCTGGAGGAGAACTCTCCTCCTCTTTGCAACCAACAAAACCAAGGCACATTATTACTACAAAAAACATACAGATAAACCTTTTCATCTTTTATCACCTCCGTTCTTTTTGGTATTCATGAAACAACCCTGTCAACTTGGAAAAAGAGAAGGGCTTATCGAGAAGGCTTGCCTTGTATTTGGTCTTTTCCTCTTCAAGGCGTGTTCTAAACCGACGCATGTTCCCACTCATATAGATCGTCTTTATCCCAGGATCATGATTCCGAATGTCCCTTACCATTTCGAGGCCGTTTTTCGCCGGCATCTGGATATCAGTAAGAATAATATCGGGTTTGAAGTGGAGGAAGAGTTCATACCCCTCCTCGCCATTCACGGCCGTCTTCACACGATAGGTACCCATCTTTTCTATTATTTTCTTTATGAGACCAGCTAATGCCTCATCATCATCGACAATCAATACCTTCATCATGTTCTTCATGCCTGGCCCACCATTTCCTGTCTTTTTGGCCACGTTTTCACCCAGCCCTATTCAGGGAAGGAAAACATTGCCCCCTCGGTTTGTAGGAATGTCCTTCTTTATCCTCTTTTTATAAGCAAGGTGCATGCCAAACTTTTGTAGTTGGACTAACCACTTGATTCTTTAAGAATTGTCATCACAGGAGGGTCGTACGGGCAGGATCTTTTTGAAGGGTTTTTCCTACAGGGGAAGATGTGTAAAGCTTAATTGATTGATAGGCTGAACTGCTTTTGACTTATACATTCTTAGAGTGTAGGTTATTTCATACGCTTTACTTCAGAAATTTACAAACTCATTATGAGGTTAACCTGAGGGTAGCCGTTCACGGCTTGAAAATGGTTCACAACGGAACGACACGGAATTTCACTGAAAATTATAAACAATGAGTAAGTGTAACCACTCAGGTTGGTTAGGCTGAAGACTGAAGACTTTTAGGGAAAAAACTCCCAAAAAAAAGAAATACAGACCCTTCGGTTACGAATTTTGCGCAGTCGGTTACGAATTTTTTCACACGGGTGAGACGAATCTTGATAAATGATGGGATAAACTTCATTGCATGAAATATCTAACCGATAATCCGATAAACAGATAAACAGAAATTTGAAAACTCAAAAGTAACTTGTTAACAATTAGAGGATAAACTCAAGCCATAACGTTCTATTTTTCTAACTGATATTAATACTCTTTTTTCTTTAGGCTCACTTATGCGCGAGTTCCAGACGTTCTTAAATTTAATTGCCCGTTGCCTCCGGTTAATCTCATATTTGAGTTTTCAAATTTCTGATAAATAAAAAAGTTGTTTAATATACAAAGTTAGGAACGTGGACGAAATAACTTCCCCAAGTAGGCGCATAGATTTGGGTCAAATTTGTTCGATCTCAGATCACAAAATCGGAAATAACAATCACCTGGTATGCCCGGCAAATTTCAGCGATCTCTTTGATTTCATTTTCATGGTAAAGAGCGCCGGTCGGATTGTTTGGGTTGTTGAATATCAACAGCTTCTGCGACTGCCCGGCACTGTGACAAGCCCGATCCAGCAGTTCCGGAGTCAGCCGGTAGTTATTCTCCCGGGATGTCGGTATCGGAATGATTTCTTTGCCTCTCAGGGCCGCCTGCGGACCATAGCTAACCCAGCTCGGAACAGGTATCAGAAGCGGGCCTTCCATCAGGTAGATAATCTGAAAAACCAGCTCTTTGCTTCCTGGACCGACGCATACATCCAACGGCTTGAAATCATACCTGAATTCATTCCGATAAAATCCAGCAACCGCTTCGCACAATTCCGGCAGCCCCTGTGTGGGAAGGTAATCCTTCTTGTCTGCATTGTCCCGAAGGGCTTGCTGGATAATTTCCGGAACAGGAAAGGGCGACTGGCCGAACCCGAAGTGCACGATATCTTCCCCCTGCCGGCGAAGCTCCAGGGCTTTTAAGTTGATCGCCAAAGTTGCGGACTCTTTAAGACTCAACACCAGCGGATTTAAAGCGGGTCTCATACCTTTCTCCAGAAATTTGATGAATTGTTAATTCTGCTTTATCACAATACGGAACATACTATAAATAAGCAAATAAATCATGCTTAAAAGATAGTTATTTACTTATTTATGGATGTCCCGTATATTTCCAAATACAAAGAACTGTATTCTGGAAAAACTCTTAATGAAAGTCAAAAATGAATCATCACGACTGAAAACGAGTTTTAGCGACGAAGAGCTGTTGCGGTTCTGTTATATCCGAAGTGAAGCTGTCTCCCCCTAAATTTGAAGATCGTATCAATCATCTAAAAAACCTATGATAGTGTTAAGCGGTTAGATAAAAACATAAGTAATAATATTTTTCTTGTCGATCTTTTTTATTATTGGTATTTAAGCGGTCAATCGTATAATTACTTGTTGGGCTACAAAAAAATTGGGGGAAAATACATGAAATTATACTGGGTTACAACGGAAGACCATGACGAAGACTGGTTCATCGTTGCTTCATCTTCAGAAGAGGCGTCTAAATATCACGAAGATATGGAAGGCTATGAATCAGGTGACGCAAAGGCAGAAGAAATACTAGATATTCCGGAAAATGTTCCTGATGAAACGGGTTGGCCTTCTGATGAACTTCTGCTTGCGGTGGGTGCTAATTTTCTACTCAATGATCAATCAAGAGTCGTTGAAATTGCAGGAAGGAAGTTTTGTGAGGGCTTGTTGGAAGCTACTCTTAATGAAATTAACGATGATGCATTCGAGGAACGTGGTGACGAGCGGCTGAACAAAACGAAAAAGCCCTCTCTTCATTAACGTTAAAGAAGCAGTTCGGCCCAACAAATCCGTTGAAGTCTGAAAGTCTATACATTTATTTTGCGAAAACTGCGACGCATACTCGTCGCCCGCTTAACGGCAGCATTAGAAGTAAATGGAAAAGTACAAAGCTATGGAAAACACTGACAAGTTAGCAGTTCTTATAGACGCGGATAATGCTCAACCAAGCATTGTGGATAGTTTACTGAGAGAGATAGCAAATTACGGGATAGCCAGCGTCAAGAGAATCTATGGCGATTGGACTGCGCCTGGCCTGAAAGGTTGGAAAGAGGTTCTATTGCAATATTCTATTCAACCGATGCAGCAATTTGCGTACACAAAAGGAAAAAACGCAACTGATAGTGCAATGATTATTGACGCAATGGACTTATTGTACACCAATAACTTTAATGGATTCTGTATAGTATCTAGTGATAGTGACTTTACCAAGCTGGCGTCAAGAATTAGAGAGTCAGGATTATTAGTGTATGGTTTTGGAGAGCAAAAGACGCCTTCCGCTTTTGTTTCAGCTTGTGACAAATTTATTTACACAGAGGTCCTTCGAGCTAAGCGATGAAAGTGGGTGGGCTCAACTTGGGCCTGTCGGCAGTAATATAGCGAAACAATCATCTGAGTTTGATCCGCGCAATTACGGATATGGAAAACTGGGCGAACTGGTTTCTGCAACAAAACTTTTTGACATAGAAGGAAGGCAGATAGGAACCACCAATTCAAAAGCCCTTTATGTTCGTGATAAACGGAAGAAATAGAAGGAACACTAATTCAATGGAGCAAATGTGTTAAGGCTTGCTAAGACATCCTTGGCACGAATATTTCCCTTAACACCCATTTCTACTAAAAGGTCAATAGTCTCAGAAAGTGTCAATT
>JAFDFV010000553.1 GCA_019309665.1 Deltaproteobacteria bacterium
TCCGCCTGAATCGAGGATGACAGCACAATCTTTGGCGCCCGCCCAATGGCCTTCAATTTAACACAAATTTCATCAATGGACCCGGCATTACCGGTTTCAAACTCATCCGGATTTTCCGGCCTGTTCACACCCGCAAGATGAATAATGCAATCAATTTTTTCCAAAGCGCTATCCAGATCTTCCGGTTTGCTATTCACATCATATTCATACAGCTCAACATTCTCACGCCGCCGCAGCACAGCACAAAAATTCATCCCCACGAATCCCTCAGAACCGGTAACAAGCACCCTCTTCATAATAAACACTTTCTCAGACCTCCACCTTCTCCCCCCGCAAAGCCATCTGCACACATTCCAGTTTCAGCAGCAACTCACACATCCCATCCACATCCTTCTGGTCCGTATTATGGGAATTATAATCCTCATTCAAAGCGACTTCTTTGCGCCCCTCGCTGAAATACTGAGAATAATTCAAATCACGGTTATCCGCCGGAATCCTGTAATAATCCCCCAAATCTTGACCACATGCCATCTCTTCCCGCGTTAACAATGTTTCGTAAAGCTTTTCTCCATGCCTCGTGCCGATAATGCTAATTGGATTATCTGCTTTTAACAGCTTTTTCAATGCCAACGCCAGTATTTCAAGGGTGCAGGCAGCAGCCTTCTGCACAAAAGTGTCACCCTGATTTCCATTTTGAAAGGCATACACCACCAGATCAACAGCATCCTCAATAGTCATCATAAACCGACTCATGGCAGGGTCGGTAATAGTCAAGGGCTGTCCATCCTGAATCTGCTTGATGAATAAAGGAATGACCGACCCCCTGCTGGCCATGACATTGCCATAACGTGTAATCGAAATGGTTGTAGCGTTGCCGGCAACACGTGATTTTGCCACAGCTATTTTTTCCATCATTGCCTTGGAAATTCCCATGGCATTTATAGGATAAACAGCCTTGTCAGTGCTAAGGATGATCACCCGTTCCACCTTAGCCTCTATTGCCGCACTAAGCACATTTTCCGTACCAATAGCATTGGTGTGCAGCGCCTCAATCGGAAAAAACTCACAAGATGGCACCTGCTTCAAGGCTGCGGCATGGAACACAAAATCAACTCTGATCATTGCATCCCGCAGGCTGTTTGAATCACGCACATTGCCAATATAAAATTTTAATTTTGAATCAGCATATTCTTTGCGCATGTCATCCTGCTTTTTTTCATCGCGGGAGAAAATGCGGATTTCTTCGATTCCCGAATCAAGAAACCTTCTGAGGACTGCATTGCCAAAGGTACCGGTACCGCCCGTTATAAGAAGTGTTTTGCCTCTAAACATTCATGTCTCTCCTGAAAAAGCATCCAATTATGCCAACAGCGTAACGCCGGTAGCGTAATTGCAAATAGACGTTATCAGCTACCAGGTACGATCAGTTCCTTTTTCAACAATTTTTTAAGCGCTTTTTGGATGGATGAAGAAGGGCCAAGTCCGTATGTTTCCAGAAATTTTTTACTGAATACTTCAGGGGATTCTTCCTTTGCCAGGGCAACCATAAGGTTCTTTTGCTTGATGGTCAGTTCCTCCCACATGGCAATATAAACGCTCGATTCCCTTGAAATAAGAATATCAAGAGCCTTACCGGTATCAGCTTCAGTAATCACCCTGCTATCCATGCATAATTCCCACAAAACATGGCACAGCATCTGAAAATAATAGGGATAACATTCTGTATTATTCAATATACTGTTCAATTCATTAGAACCAATCACAATAGCCTGATCTGCAAATTTCTTTTTTGCAAAAAGGCCTAATTCTTCCCGATCGATTTTGCCCAATGGAAAGTGTTTTCCACTTTTATAAAAGGGCCGGTTGGGGTTGTTAAATATATCCCGCATCAAATGTGTCTTACTTCCCATGAATATATATGAAACATTCCTGTGATTCTGAAATACGGATCTCATTTTTCTTTCGATTTCATCATCATCGAAATTTGCAATTTCCTGAAATTCATCAAAGACAACAACAGCGGATTTATTTTGACGGTCTGCC
>JAFDFV010000191.1 GCA_019309665.1 Deltaproteobacteria bacterium
CAGCTCATAGTTGCTGGAAACTCCGAGAGAGTAGTTCTCGGATGTACTGGTTAACGCTGATCCATTTTTAGTCCTTTGTTTGAAATGTGTGGCCCCGGCAGTACCAGTCAGGTCTGGATACCGGTCTGCACCAGCCTGAATTGCCATAGCTCTGGCCTGCATAAGCCTGGCCCATATCTGTTTTAAGTTCAAGTTGTTAGAGAGAGCCTCTTCAACAATTGCATTAAGCTCTGAATCATTAAACGTTTCCCACCATTTTTGTTCCGGTGCTGCGTCGGTCGTAAACTCTGAAAATTTATCAGGAAAGGTTTCCTGCACACAGGGAATCGGTTCAGGGTTAAACAGCCTGCATGAAGCTAAACCCAGAATAGAAGTTATGACTAAAATAATGAAAGGGACTTTTAGGGACATTTTTTATATGATTCTAACTTATAGTAAGAGATAGTAAGAGAACTTCAAGGATAAAAAAATAGTAACATTTTAGCGCTGTTAAATATTATTTTTGTAACTTTTCAATAAATCAGGGCTAATTACATGATAGAAGACTCGCCCAGTGATAATAAGAAGAACAGTACAAAAACATGAAGGCCAAATTTCTAATTTCTAATTTCTAATTATCCTTAATTAAACCTCTGGCTCCGCCCGAGCGACCCCACGAGGTTCTACCATTCCGGCGAGATAGAATGTGGTAATAGGTTCTTCCTCAGGGAAAGTCCCAAAGGATACAGGAGGAAGAACCTATGAAACATTATCACATGTAAGATGGAACTGTAAATATCATTTGGTTTTTATTTCAAAATGCTGTCATAGAACGATTTATGGCGAAGTAAAGAAAAAAATTGGTGGGATAATAAGAGATTTGTGCCGTCAAAAGGGAATTGAGTTGCATGAAGGCCATGCGATGCCCGACCACATACACTTGCTCTTGAGCATACCACCAGTTGCGGGACGTACATTAGTTTATAAGTTGACAGGGTACTTGAACTATGATATCTGGATTGCATGCCACGCCAATCAAGAATAGATGCGTCGGGTGCGCTCCATCATATTAGGGCGGGCTTCAGACGGCTTCAGGGTCGGACGAGTTGCAGAATTGTTGGACTTAAAACCTGAGCAGGTATTGGCCGTCGGGAAATATAAAAAGACGGTTGCGGCTTGCAGTTTGCTCTGTTTCTGGGCAACGAGTGAGTTGGGAATAAGTCAAAACGAATTAGGGCAAAAGCTGAAGATTTCGCAACCCGCAGTCAGTTTATCGGTTAAACGCGGAGAGCAATTGGTTATACGCCACAATTACTCGTTAAAAGCTTAACAGTAACTTATAAACTAATGTCCCGAAAGCCGTCCATCGTCGAAGCGGCCAGCTTTTTCAGAACCGTTACAAATCTGTTCTGTGTCAAGAAGATACCCACCTATTGGAACTTGTCCGGTATATTCACCTTAATCCGATTCGTGCCAGGCTAGTTACGGACATAAAAGCACTGGACAAATATTCTTTTAGCGGGCTCGCCGTTATTATGGGAAAAAAGATTGGCAAGATGATGGTTATGTTCTGAAACTGTTCGATGGCAAGAGATCAACAGCGCGACGCCGTTACAAAATATTCGTTCAGAAAGGCATCCAAGAAGGAAAGCGCCCTGATCTAACCGGAGGCGGACTCATCCGAAGCAGTGGCGGCTGGATTGTGCTCAAGTCCCTCCGGCGGGCAAACATTCACTTTAAAAGTGATGAGCGTGTGCTTGGCGATTCTGATTTCGTTGAAAGGGTTTTAATGGCTGCCGTTGAAGCTCTTGAACGAAAATATGAATTAAAGTCAAAGGGTTATAACATAGATAAACTTTCTGATAGAGTGGCTAAGATTTTTTCAATTAACCCGGAAGATATATTTAAGCTTGGAAAGCAGCCGGTAAAAGTCAAAGCAAGAAGCCTTTTTTGTTACTGGGCGGTTAGGGAGTTGGGATTTACAATGGCGGATTTAGCCCCGAAGCTTAATATCTCACAGCCAGCGGTCAGTATGAGTGCTAAGCGTGGAGAGCAAATAGCATCAGAAAATGGATATTCACTAATGGATGAATAGAATCTTATAATTTTAGGGGTGTCCCGCAACCCCGTAAACGTTACAGTATCCATGTTAACGGCCCATGGTGTATCACTTTTGAGTGGGAAGATGGTGAGGCGCTAAGGGTCGATCTTGAACAATATCACTAAGGTGAAGTCATGGGAGAATATTTTGTTAAGCGTCCTTTAAAACGTTCACCGGTTCATCCCGGTGAGATTTTGCGTGAAGACGTGCTTCCAACCATTGGTCTGTCAATAAGCGAAGCTGCAAGACGTCTCGGTATTTCTCGACAGCAATTACATCGCGTTTTAGCCTGTACTCATCCAATTACAACGGATATGGCGCTTAGGGTTGGCAAGTTTGCCGGCAATGGGCCAGATCTCTGGCTCCGCATGCAGCAAGCATATGATTTGTGGTATGCTGAGCATAGGATGAAAGACGAGCTATCTAAGATCGAGACAGTTGAATCAGCTGAATCCAGCGCCCAACAAGCGCTTTAACTCAGACCGGGAAAGCAATGCCATTTTTTCGATTTTATCCAGGTAGCATTAAATATATCTTTAGCGTAAGATCGGTTAGCTTTCCCGGCTGGTTAAGCGTACCGTTGGAACGATGGAGGCATAAACGTGAAAAAGTTAGGAATACTAAAAATAGTTGGAGGAATCGCCGCATTAGCCACGATCGTGTCGGGTGTCTTAGCTCTGGTCAGCTTTTTTCGGCCGGTCGATGACTTGGACCAAACTGTTGAATACCTCGTTAGGATTGAAGCCCACCTCAATAGAATCGTGAGAGTTCAACCACCGCAAGTGGTATCTATAAAAGATGACGTTACGCCACCTGAAAACAATCCTCTATCGACGGGGGCAACAATAGAAAACCAAAATCTGAGGAAAGTAAACGGCTGGATATACCTTGGTAAGTACAACTTCAACGCACACAGGTGGTCCACAACAACTGTCGACTCTGAAGCGATTCCAGGTAAGGGGGATTCCATTACTTTAATAGGTTCTGTTCATTTCAGAGATAACAAACCCAGCGGTCTATTCTACCGCAAGGGAAATCTCAAAAATCCACCAGTGTTGCCCGCAGGAACGACAGTAATGGTCAAGGAAGTAGACGAGAAGATAGGTCTTGGAAACTATAGCTGGGCATTGGTAGAGGCGAACATCCCACATTGAGAAGGGGACGAGAAGAGGACGCCCTTAACTATTTAACTTGCAATTTGATTCACATATGTGAATGATATGAAGAAAAATATTTTTTTAACAGGGCCTCCTTCATCGGGAAAAACTACTATCATCAAGAAAGTGATCAAAAAACTGGGCCTTCCTGCCAATGGATTTTATACAGAAGAAGAAAGAGTAGCTGGGAAAAGGCTTGGTTTCTTAATGAAGACCCTTGATGGCAGAACGGGCTATCTTGCTCATCAGGATATTATATCTGATTTTCATATAAGGCGATATGGGGTAAGTATTGAGAATATCGAAACCATTGCTGTGCCTTCAATCACCCCTGCAAAAAATAATGTCATTATACTTGACGAGATTGGCAAGATGGAATGTTTTTCCGAAGTTTTCAAACAAGCGGCAACCAATGTTCTTGATTCGTCTAATATCGTTGTGGGCACAATAACCCTTGGCGGTGATGATTTTATACAAGAAATAAAAAACAGGGAAGATATAGAAATAAATGAAGTGACTATGGATAACAGGGATTCACTGCCGAATTTAATATTAAGAAAAATTTCAAATCTCCTGAAAATAAAAGACAGATAACCAGGTCTTCATTCTTTACAAAGAGGGAGTGACATCGCGTCTTGATTAGCGCATTAGCTGACACCTGTTTACGCAGATACATTGAAAAACATGTCAAGGCTATGGAGAATTGAGATATAATGTTGGGTTGCTTCGCTTAACCCAACCTACGATTACGGCTACAACTATGCGATACCGACGTGCACGAACCAAAGGCGGAACATATTTTTTTACGGTTTATGGCAAAACATTTATTTACAATTGATGCTTTTGTCTTGCTGCCTGATCATTTACATTGCTTGTGGACATTGCCGGATGGGGACGGATTCGAGACGTTCATTAGTTTATAAGTTGACAGAGCGCTTGAACTATGGTGTCGAGCCTTAACGTTGTGGGCGAAGACTGATACGAATCGTGAAGAAACAAACGAATGTAGCGAAACGGACTGTCGGAGTAAGGATGGCGGCATGATCATGGTGTCAAAGCTTGAATTGTGAATTAAACGTTCCCTTATTCACAATTCAAGCTTTGACCGTTAATATTCCGGAGAATTATTCCATGATCTATTGTCTAATTATTATGAAAAATGACTAGATACTGCTCCTATTTCGAAAAAGATAGTAATAAAATTGAAGTGTCAAAT
>JAFDFV010000192.1 GCA_019309665.1 Deltaproteobacteria bacterium
GCACAGCAAAAATACTCATTCTGCCCATTGAGCGTCTGTTTTTGCGCGGTATGGCTTTTTCGTTTATTAATTCCGCAGGTGCACCGACAAGACTGCGCAGGCCAATATATTGATTCCATCCTTCCATGTAATGGACGGCGCTTCTTCCATCTTCAATTCCTTTGACAAGCGAAGAAACATCATTTCCCATAGCCGACACGGCGCCGACGCCTGATATAACTACGCGTTTCAACTGTCTAATCCCCGCCCGATAAAACGATTGTAATCGTCTTTGCCGATTACAGCACGTCCCACAATAAAAGATGACATCATTGCGCCTACAAGACCCGGTAATACGGAACTTTGACCGGCAGCATACACATTTCGCAGGGGAAGCTTGCCAAAAAGATTAAACTGTCCAATTTTTTGTTTGACTCCATAAGCCGAACCATGAGGAGAATGCAGATAATCCCTGAATGTTAATATAGATGCAGCAGCGACTACTTTAAATGAATCACTATATTCCGGATAAGTATCGATAACGCGTTTACTTATATTCTTAATGTGTTCTTGCTTGTATTTCATATAGCCGTTTGGACGTTTCTCCGGTTTTGAATTTTTCCAGGCCGCAACATGTTCCGGGAAAGAAACTTCAAGGGCATTCAACACCCTGTACGATTTAGCATTGACCGTTTCTGTATTTTTCATGATTACCATAGCAGGCGGGCCAGGATTATACGGGTCTATTAATAAGTTAATGTCAGTTGTCGGGAACAGGGAAAGAGTTGTTGGCTCAACCGTATCAAAAGCATTATCTGATTCCACAATTCCGTAAACGGAAAAAAAACCTGCTGATGGTTCAAAAGACTTAACTCGTTCTATAAAAGCCTTGCTCAAATGTTTCTGTGGAAGGATCTTTAAGATTTCTTGAGGATGAATTGTAAAAATACAGTGTTTACAGGAGATTTCATCTCCATTGTTCAAAACAAAGCGTCCAACATGATCATTCTTTATATCAATACATTCCTTGATAAAGCTATCGCACATAACATCAATATCAAGTTTCGCAAAACGTTCTTTGAAGGCTTTGATAAAGGCATCTCCGCCGTCTTCAACACGAGACATGGACTTATACAGGTCGTAACTGACACGGCTGTGGTTTGCAAACGAAATTTCTGCAGGCTTAACTCCGTGGCACATGCAGAAACCGGACAGCAATCCTTTGAGCATACGATTGTCAGTTAAGCTGTTCAGGACTTTGTCAAGGCTTATATAATCATCATCTATAACATTCGGAGAAAGAGTGATGTTACGCAAATCCATTGAAACGGTCTTGGAACAGACATCTTTGACCATATCAAAATAACGGTCAATAGCGGTTGTTTCTGATGGGAAATAATCCTTAAATTTTGAAATAATTGCCTGGTAACCGACCGGCAGGTCAAATACAGCATGTTCTTTTTCAAAAACAAAACGGTTATTTTTACCCTGTGCAATATAAACCGGCCTGATATAATCATGGATCCCAAGAACGGTCAGCATATCGTGAAGAATTCCGTTTTTATAAAATCCACCGGTAAAATGAAAACCTGTATCAAAAGGAATCCCTTGTTTGTAAAACCTTGCAAGTGATCCGCCGATACGTGTATTTTTTTCAATAAGCAGAACACAATGACCGTTCATGCCAAGCAAAAGAGCAAGAGTTAATCCGCTAATACCGCTTCCCACAACTATATTATCATACTTTTTCAATTTATATGGCCAGGCCTCCGTTAATGCCGATAACCTGACCGTGAATATACATATTTTCCTCGCTGCATAAAAAATTAACGACCGATGCAACATCTGTGGAATTTCCAAAACGATTAAGCGGAATAAGTGGTAAAATTTTTTCTTTTGAGAGATCTTCGGTCATATCTGTTTCAATCACTCCTGGAGCAACTACATTAACAATAATATTTCTCTTTCCAATTTCCCTTGCCAATGCTTTTGCAGCACCAATCAACCCTGCTTTTGATGCAGAGTAGTTTGCCTGACCAGCTTGACCGATTTGGCCTGAAGTGGAAGAAACTACAATGATTCGTCCCCGCTTCTCACGAAGCATTGAAAACAATATAGCATGCATGACATTGTAAAATCCATCAAGATTTACAGAAAGAACTGAATCCCATTCTTCCTTTGTCATCCACATCATAAGGTTATCACGGGTTATGCCTGCATTATATATCACTACATCAGGTGGATTATCATCTGCTTTTTTTTCTAAGGCGGCCTCTGTTTCTTTGTAATCAGAGACATCAAATGAAAGAGTTTGACATAATCTCCCTATTTTTTCTATTTCTTCTTTTGTCTTTTGAGCAGCCTCATGATTACTACGATATGTAAGCCATATGTTAAAGCCAGACTTGGCAAGACGAATTGCTATTGCTTTCCCGATCCCTCGGCTTCCGCCGACAACTAATGCAATTTTTTCATTATTGGATTTATTTTCCATCCTTGTATTTTTAAAATCCTTAGTTATTTAAAATAGATAAATAAGTTATCATTACTTAAAAAAAAATAATATAACCAAATACAATTAAAGGCGTCAATAAATTTTTGATTTACAGGTCGCTGGATTAGATTATTTACAATAATTAGAATTAATTGAGATATCAAGGTGTTTTGCATAAATTGTTTTTACGCAGGTCTCTGGCAGGTCAGAAACAAGGGCTTGGCAAAATACCTTGGCCTTCCGTTAATCAATCACAAACCGGACAATTCATTTGCTATGAAAACCGGACATCTTGAAATGCTATTGACAATACTCTCTTTAGAGTATTGACATACAAGCAGCTTTTCGCCATACTTGCGTTCACAAAAACATACCAACAAAAAACAAATTTCTATCACTGAAGAAAGGAGCATAGTATGTCAAAAGGGCTGGTTAAATGCGTATCGTGGTTTCTTGTTGTCGGGATGTTTGCATTGGGTATTGTACCCAGAGTTGATGCAGGGCTTTCACCTTCAGAGATAATCGTTTTTTCGCAGGCTGACAGGACTTCTCATCTCCAAAACATTCAAAAGATTCTTGAGACAAAGATGGTAGGCAAAAGGCTCCAACAACTCGGCCTATCGCAGGATGATATTCTGATGAGGTTAAGCAGGCTAGATGATAAACAGATTCACAGTATCGCCTTAAAACTCGATGAAATCAGAGTTGGCGGCAACGGCTTCGAGGTTCTGGTGGTGATTCTTCTCATAGGAATATTAGTTGGAGTTTGGTTTTATGTTTCAGGCAAGAGAATTATTATTCAAAGCAAGTAGCACTCATGCTCCCCAACATATATTTTTAACTTACCGTGCCTGAAAATTTGACCGGATTTATTGCGTGGGTTCGTGGATGCCTGCGCATATTTCCTTTTGTCCTCCCCCTTCTTTTTTCATGCACAGGAATTCCCGACATCAAGGAATCCACAGCATTTCAGGTAATAGAAAGTGTGCCATTTTATCCTCAGGAAGCATATCAGTGCGGTCCTGTCTCACTTGCAGGTGTTTTGAATTATTGGCGGACAGGTGTTTCTCCTGAGGATGTTGCAGGCGAAATATATAGTGAATCAGCAAAGGGTACGCTTGACATTGATATGATTTTGTATGCGGAGAGAAAGGGTCTTAAAGCCAGGCAGTATAAGGGCAGTGCTGATGATATTAAGCGCAATATTGATTTGGGCTACCCATTGATAGTCCTGGTTGATTATGGTTTCTGGGTTTATCAGCAAAACCATTTTATGGTGGTTGTCGGTTACAACAAAAATGGAATCCTTGCAAATTCAGGAAGAGATCAACTCAAGTTCATACCTTTCAAAGTTTTTTTGAAGTCATGGAAAAGAACAAATTTCTGGACGATGCTGATAAGCCCCAAACAATGAGCTGCATGTCATATCTAAAGTGCCGGCTAACTCATATCTTGTTGCTTGGCTGTTGCTCATTTCTGTTTTCTTCTGGGCTGTTTTCTTCCGGCTGCGCTTTTCCAAGAATTATCGTGCTTGAGGATCCCCTGATATCTGAGGAACACTTAGAGCTTGGGGTGGCTTATGAGAAAAAAGGTGAGTTTGACAGTGCAATAAAACAATACAGATTGGCAGCCAAGAAACTTCCCGTTGCTTATCTTTATCTCGGCAATGCACATTTTCAGAAAAATGAATTGCATGAGGCAGAAGAATCTTACAAAGAGGCAATCAAAAGGGACGCTCACAATGCTGATGCCTATAATAATCTGGCATGGCTCTACTATGTGAAGGGCAACAACCTCGATGAAGCGGAAAAGCTTGCCAAAAAGGCTCTCGAACTCAATCCCTCGAAAAAGAACATTTACGGCGATACACTGGAGAAAATAAAAGGAATCAAAAAGCCTTGAAACAGGCTTCGGAGGACAATCAAACCGGAAAAATCCTGTGGTGGATAAGCGCGGATATCGGCAAAATCCGTGTCTAAG
>JAFDFV010000193.1 GCA_019309665.1 Deltaproteobacteria bacterium
AGCGTTAATGGATTTGTGGGAAATTTTCATACAGTTATAACAACGGGCGCAAATCATGGAACTGATCGTGAAGAGTTGAAACATGGAGTCATTATTCTTGCAAATGGCGCAGCAGTTTATGAACCTGATGAATATCTGTATGGAAAAAGCGAGAATGTTTTACTCCAGCATGTATTGGAAGAAAGGATTGCTTCCGGTAAGTTTATACCGGCTGAAGAAGATTCTGTAGTTATGATTCAATGTGTCGGTTCTCGTGATGACAATCATCCATATTGCAGCAGTATCTGTTGCAGCATGGCTATTAAAAATGCCTTAAAAATTAAAGAAATAAATCCTGCGACCAATGTCTATATCCTGTACCGGGACATGAGGCCATATGGTTTTCATGAGGACTTCTATAAAGATGCCAGAGATAGAGGAGTTGTCTTCATTAGATATGACGTAAAACATAAGCCGGAAGTTACAGAAATTGACGGCCGGGTTTGTGTAACTGTCAGGGATCCAATCATAAATAAGGATGTTGTTATAGATGCCAATGTTTTAGCTTTAAGTACTGCAATCATTCCACGGAAAGATGAGAAATTAGGAAAAGCTTTATCTGTAACTAAATCAACAGATGGCTTCTTATTGGAGTCACATGTACAATTAAAGCCGGTGGACTCATATGTTGACGGGATTTATATCTGCGGTATGTCCCAATTCCCTAAGCCGATTGATGAATCAATTTTTCAAGCCAAGGCGGCAGCATCTCAGGCTTCTATTTTGCTTGCACGAGGATATGTGAAGACCGAACCCATCGTATCTTCATGTGATACAGATAAGTGTATTGGCTGTGGCATATGCGAGTATTTTTGTCCATATAATGCAATAAAAATGACCAGGATTAACAAGAAAAGAAAGGCGGAGATTGTTGTGGCAGCATGTAAGGGGTGTGGTGTATGTTCATCATATTGTCCTGCAAGAGCTATAAGTATGGGAAGATTTACAGATGAACAGATTTTAGCTCAAATCAAGGCATTTGGGGATAGTAAAGTAACTTCTCAATAAATCCGGGCAAATGACATGATACAAGACTCGCCCACTGATAATAAAATGTAAGAATATCTGAAACTCGCATCTAAGTGAGCCTAAAGAAAAAACAGTGGCCAATCCTTTTAATATGTATTGGTTAAGCGATAGATCATATGCTTTAAAAATAAATTCTCTTATGCGCTGTTTTTTCTCAAAGCTCACTAAGATGCTCAAACAGTCAGCTATTTTACATTTTATCATCAGCGGACTCGTCTTTTTTATCTTTATCCGGACTTTTTGAGAAGTGACATAGTAAGGAGTAACCAGAGGGATTTAGGAATAAAATTATGGTAAACGAACCCAAAATACTCGGCTTCTTATGTAACTGGTGCTGTTATGCGGCGGCAGATTCAGCAGGTATAGCAAGATTCCAGTATCCTCCTAATATAAGAGTGATCAGAGTGATGTGTACTGGAAGGATAGATCCTGTTTTTTTGCTTGAAGGATTTATTAATGGAGCTGACGGCATATTTGTTGGCGGGTGACATTTGGGCGAGTGCCATTACCGGTCTGGTAATTATGAAGCCTTAAACAAAATTGCATTTATAAGAATGATACTTAAGAGCCTGGAAATCAATACAAACAGAGTTGCTCTTAAATGGGCGTCCGCTGCTGAAGGCCCACTTTTTGTCAAGTTGATTACTGAATTTACTGGTAAAATAAAAGATATTGGAACTTTGGGCTCCGGCGAAGGACTTAATCGTGAAGAGCTGATCCGAAAAATGAAAGCCGCAAGCGTGGCTGCAGAAGGTATGAAAGTAAGGATGGCCTTTGCAAAACAGGCAAAGCAGATAAAAAAAGATAAAGCATATGGCCATCTGCCGTCGGAAGAGAAGTTATTGACGGTTTTGATGAATGAAATGGCTCGGTATGAGAAATTATGAGAAACACTTTAGCGCTTTGAAATATAACCGCTTCAGGTATAATACATTCAAACCATGAAAAACTCACGCATAAGATATCGTAAAGAAAGAATCAGCCACAACTATAAAGAAATTGTGGTAATTGAGCAAACAGCCATGCAAAAAATGACATTTTATACCGGATTCTTTCTTAACGATATCTAATACGCTTAAACAGTTTCCTGTTTTGAATGTATCATACCTGAAGCTTATGTGTATCTTGTTTGTTTCATAAAGCTGACGCGTTATAATTATAAGAAACATGACATTATGGAAAAAGTCCTTTTACAAAAAGCAGATTCCAAATTCAAAGACGAGATTGCTCAAAAAATAGGGATAGAAGAAATTAAGCCCTGCTATACATGCGGCTCATGCACAGGGGTTTGCCCTGTGCGGAAAGTCATAGAGGATTTTGATCCAAGGCGCATTATACATATGATAGTTTTGGGAATGAGAGAAGAAGTTCTCTCATCTGATCTGATCTGGTTTTGCTGCTTATGTAACAGTTGTTATTTTGTTTGTCCGCAAGGTATTAGATTCAGCAGGATAGCACGGGAACTGCAGAAATTGTCTTTAGACGAGGGGTATGTTGATGAAAACTTCTTAAAAAGACTGGAGCCTGTTAACAGTTATCTGCAGGATTTGTGCAGGAGAACGATGTTCAAGAAGGTAAGTGAAGGTTTTCGGGGTACACACACTATGCCCTGTTGGCGGAAAAATACATTAAAAGACGGTTAACGGTTTACGGTTTACGGTTCACAGTTCAAGGTTTATATATGAATATTGAAAAAATTGATCATATTTTAGAAGAACATGAATACAACCATTCGGCAATAATCAGTATTATGCAGGATGTTCAGGGTATTGAAAATTATCTTCCCGAAGATACTCTTCGTTACATTTCTGAAAAGATGGAACTGAAGCTTACAAGGATTTTTGATATCGCGACATTTTACAAGGCATTTAGCCTGGTTCCAAGGGGGCGTCATAAGATTAGGGTCTGCTGTGGGACAGCTTGCCATCTTGGTGGGGCATCACAAAACTTAGAGCAGATAAAAAGGACATTACATATCAAGGAAGGTGAGGCCACAGATGACCGTATGTTTTCACTTGAGACAGTAAACTGCCTTGGGACATGTGCTTTGGCGCCTGTGGTGATGATAGATGAAGATTATCATGACGCAGTCAGTCCCAGCAAAGTAGAGAAAATTTTATCATCGTATCACTCAGAATCAAAGAGGTTACAAGGTTGAAGGAGATTAACAGCATATCAAACTTAGAGACTCTGAGGGAATCGATTCAACAGCAGAGAGATTCCGCAAAGATGCTCATCAGAATATGCAATACTGGTTGCCGGGCAAGGAAGTCTGCAAAGGTTATTGATGTTTTAGAGGATGAGATTGAAAAGCAAGGCCTTGGAAATAAGGTAACAATTAAAAAGACGGGGTGCCATGGGTTTTGTGAGATGGGTCCCATTATGGTGATAGAGCCTGGAAACATTTTCTATTGCCGTGTGACTCCAGGCGATGTAGTGGATATTCTTTCCGAAACACTTGTCCAGGGCAATGTAGTAGAAAGATTATTGTGGAGAGACCCGGAAACAAAAGAATTAGTTATTTGTGAAAAGGATATTCCCTTCTACAAAAAACAAAAAAAACATATATCTTATAACAGCGGCAAGATAGACCCAACTGATATTGAAGACTATATTGCAGCAGATGGATATTCAGCTTTATGCAAAGCCTTAAGTGCTATGACTCCGGCAGAAATAGTGGAAACAGTAGTTGCCTCAGGCCTGCGGGGAAGGGGAGGGGGAGGTTTTTCAACAGGTCTTAAGTGGAGGATATGCAGTGCTGCCCCAAGTGATATAAAGTACATCATTGCCAATGGTGACGAAGGAGACCCTGGAGCTTTTATGGATCGAAGTCTTATGGAAGGTGATCCGCATCGAATTATTGAAGGCATGATAATAGCTGCTTTTGCAATAGGGGCAAGCCGGGGATTTCTTTATGTAAGGGAAGAATATCCAATAGCAATTGAACATTTATCAATTGCTATACAGAAGGCCGAAGAATATGGTCTGCTTGGAAATAATATAATGGGCACAGGATTTGATTTCAATATATCAATAAATAAAGGAGCCGGTGCCTTTGTATGTGGTGAAGAGACAGCACTTATAATTTCAATTGAGGGCAAAAGCGGCACACCACCGTCAAGACCTCCTTATCCTGCTTTTGAGGGATTATGGGGAAAACCTACAATTATAAATAACGTGGAAACTTTTGGAAACATAACGCAGATTATTTTAAAGGGCGCTGACTGGTACTCGAATATTGGAACCACAGGAAGCAAGGGAACTAAGATTTTTTCTCTGGTCGGAAAGGTAAGAAATACAGGTTTGGTAGAAGTTGAGATGGGAACGACCCTTAGAGAAATAATCTTTGATATTGGAGGGGGGATTAGAAAAAATAGACAATTC
>JAFDFV010000194.1 GCA_019309665.1 Deltaproteobacteria bacterium
TACTTTGTTAATGGATTATTTTTGCTTGACATAACATTTGATAGATATTAATTTCAACTCTTTTAGAGAATTGATAATAATATTATTTAGGCGCTTAACCTGAGTATAGACTTTCAGATAATTCATTTCACAAGGCCGGAAGGAGGAAGGCGTATTAGTTATACGTCGACGACTGATAACACAGTGAAATTATTTATCTGAAAGTCTATAGTTAAATCGGTGTAATATGTTTGACAATCTGACCGATAAGCTCGATTTAGTATTTAAAAAGCTAAAAGGGCACGGCAAATTAACTGAAAAAAATATAGAAGAGGGTCTAAAAGAAGTTCGCATAGCTCTTCTTGAGGCTGATGTCCATTATAAAGTTGTAAAAAAGCTTATTGCCGATATTAAGGAAAGAGCTTTAGGACAAGAAGTTATGGCCAGCCTTACGCCCGGCCAGCAGGTTGTCAAAATAGTCAATGATGAATTGACGGAAATTATGGGAACCCGGCACGAAGAGTTGAATCTTTCGGGTTCAAAACCTGCATCTATTATGCTGGTTGGTCTGCAAGGGGCCGGAAAGACAACCACAGCAGGGAAACTCGCCGTATTGATCAGCTCAAAAAACTTGGCGAACAGTTGTCTATTCCTGTTTATTCTTCTACTGTGGAAATGGATCCGGTACAGATATGCAGTAAAGCCAGAATTACGGCACAGCAAGAGGGATGCGATATTCTTCTCCTTGATACTGCAGGGCGCCTGCATATTGATGAAAATCTGATGGCGGAACTCTGTAATATCAAGGATGCAGTTAACCCGTCTGATATCCTTCTTATTGCTGATGCCATGACAGGGCAGGATGCTGTAAATATAGCAAAATCATTTGACAATACCCTGAATCTTGGTGGTATTATTCTCACCAAAATGGATGGTGATGCACGTGGCGGCGCAGCAATTTCCATCAAATCAATAACCAATAAACCAATTAAATTTATTGGCGTCGGCGAAAAACTTAGTGAACTGGAACCTTTTCATCCGGACAGGATGTCCTCAAAAATACTGGGGATGGGAGATGTCCTTACTATTATTGAAAAGGCCCAGTCTGTTGTTGATGAAAAAAAGGCTGTTGAACTTGAAAAGAAGTTAAGAAAAAATGAGTTTACATTAGATGATTTCCGGGATCAGATGGTTCAGATACGAAAAATGGGCTCATTAAAAGACTTACTGGGTATGATCCCCGGTTTTAGCAAAAACAAACAGTTTAAAAATCTTGAAGTAGATGAAAAAGAATTTGTCAGAATCGAAGCCATAATTAACTCAATGACACCGCTGGAAAGGCGGCAGCATACCATAATAAATGGGAACCGCAGAAAAAGGATAGCCAAAGGCAGCGGTACAAGCATACAGGATATTAACAAACTTCTGAAAAATTATACTCAGATAATAATAAAGGCGGCATGCGCGGATTAAGCAGAGGCATGCTGCCTTTTTAAGGAGATAAAAATATGCCGGTTAAAATTAGATTGGCCAGACATGGCGCAAAGAAACGACCCTTTTATAGAATTGTTGTGGCTGACTCTGAAAGCCCAAGGGATGGGAAATACCTTGAAGCTGTCGGATCTTATAACCCCTTAAAAGATCCTGCTGAAGTTTTGCTGAAGGAAGAACGAATCAGGTACTGGATGAGTCAAGGGGCTATTCCTACAAACACTATAAAAAGCCTTTTTAAAAAAGAAGGTTTGTCCGCAAATCCTGATTAGTGATATAATTATTGTAGCTTTTCACGGTTTGAAACTTGAAATTAGAAAGTAGAAATTTGGGAGAGATTAAAATAGAAATTGGGAAGAACAGTACAAAAGCATGAAGGCCTAATTTCTAATTTCAACGTTCCGTGAACGCTTACTAATTATTTACCCTGAATCTCAATGGCAACAAAGGAGATGAAGCTATGAAAGATCTGATTAAGCATATTGCACAGGCATTGGTAGATCATCCGGAACAAGTATCTGTTTCAGAGGTAGAGGGTAACCAGACTTCGGTACTTGAACTTCAAGTAGCAAAGGACGATCTAGGAAAGGTAATTGGGAAACAAGGCCGAACAGCACGGGCAATGAGGACTATATTAAGCGCCGCCTCCGCCAAGATAAAAAAACGCACGGTTTTAGAGATTATAGAATAATCTAGTGGGAAATAATGGTTCTCTTCTTATTGCAAAGATAGTCGGCACGCATGGTCTAAAGGGAACCTTCAGGGTCTATTCTTATGCTGAATCTTTGTCTGTATTTAAACCGGACAGTTTAATTCTCATAAGAAATACAAAAGGATATGAAAATATCCATGCGGTCAACTGGGCCAAACCCCACAAGCAAATCATTTTATTGTCTCTGAAAGGTATTACTACCATCTCTCAGGCGGAACCATTAATCGGTTCTGAGCTTTTTATAAGCAAGGCAAATCTTCCAAAACTGGAAGACGAAACCTATTACTGGTTTGATATTATAGGCCTTTCTGTTTTTACAATAAATGACGAGTACATCGGCCGTGTTGAATCAATAATTCCAACCGGCAGCAATGATGTCTTTGTTGTGAAAGGCGGGGATAAAGAGATTCTGATTCCTGGGATTGAATCAGTGGTTTTATCGATAGATATTAATAAAAAAATAATGACGGTGGATTTGCCTGACGGTTTATGATGAATTTCATTGTCCTGACTATCTTCCCTGAAATGTTTAAGCCCTTTTGGGCGCACGGCATTATAAAAAGGGCGATAGAACGGAATAAGATATCCGCTTCCACTATAAATATCAGAGATTTTGCAGAAGGCAGGCATAAGAACACTGATGACCGTCCTTATGGCGGTGGTTGCGGAATGGTTATGAAACCGGAACCCCTTGCCGGCGCTATTCGATTGGCCCAAAAAAAATCTCCTGATTCTATAACGATTCAGCTCACACCTCAGGGCAGAGTTTTTAATCAAAAGATTGCTCAAAAACTTGCATTATATGATGGGCTTATTCTGGTTTGCGGTCGCTACGAGGGAATAGATGAACGCATCCGCCTGAATTTAATAGATGATGAGATTTCGATAGGCGATTATGTACTTACCGGAGGCGAGCTGGCATCAATGGTGCTGATAGATGCTGTAACCAGGCTAATCCCCGGAACGTTGGGAGGAGTGGATTCTGCTGAAAAAGACTCATTTTCAGATGATCTTTTAGAGCATGCTCAATATACAAGACCAAGAACTTTTGAGGGCGAAGATGTACCCGAAGTTCTTCTGTCCGGCAACCACAAAAAAATCGAAGAATGGAAGCTGGAAATGTCGCTGATCCGGACCTTCCTGAAAAGAAAAGATCTCTTGAAAAACAGACCGTTAAGTAAACAGGAAATAGAAATTCTTAAAAAGTGGTGCCTGGATATTGAAAAAATTATACACTCCCAAACTTTACATGGCACTGATGCATTATCCGGTTATCAATAAGAACGGAGAAATAATTACATCTGCCGTAACAAACCTTGATCTGCACGATATAGCAAGGGTGGCAAAAACTTATGGAGTAAGAAAATTCTTTGTTGTTACGCCTTTAAAGGAACAGAAAAAGCTTGTTAAAAAAATTATATCACACTGGACTGACGGAACAGGCTCAAGATATAATCCAAAAAGGCGAGAAGCTTTAGAGCTGATAAGGTTAAAAGATTCTTTAACTGAAATAATAGACCATCTCAACAACACAGGCGAAGGCTGCCCAAAAACGGTTGTTACTTGCGCAAGGCAGAATAACGGAAGCATAAGCTTCAGCAAGCTTCGCAACAAGCTTAAAGACGGCAAACCCTATATTCTGGTTTTCGGGACTGCCTGGGGGCTTTCAGAAAACTTCATTGCCGAAGCCGATTATCTTCTTGAGCCGGTAATGGGAGGCTCGCATTACAACCACCTCTCGGTTCGGTGTGCAGCAGCCATTATAATGGATAGACTGGTGGGAAACTAAAGCTTTTCGGATAATTAATTTTATAAGGAAATAATATTATGCAAACAATAGAACAATTAGGAAAAGAAATGATGCGGCTTGATTTGCCTGATTTCGCTGCAGGCGATACGGTTACAGTTAGTGTTAAGATAAAAGAAGGTGAAAAGGAGCGTATTCAGGCTTTTAAAGGTGTTGTAATAAGCAAACGCAAAGGCCTGGCAAATGCCACATTTACCGTACGTAAGGTATCTTATGGTGTTGGAGTCGAACGTATCTTTCCTCTCCACTCTCCGATAATAGATAAAATCGAGGTTGTTTCCAAGGGACGGGTGCGGCAATCAAAAATTTATTATCTACGTAAACTCAAAGGCAAAGCCGCCAGAATAAAAGAACGCCGTTTTACCTAAGTTGAGCGATTTTTGGGGAAGAAATGTGCTGAGATCTTGATGCATAAGGGTTTGCGAAAACCGCAGGCATACCCGTGGATATGTCGAGGATTTTCGCGAATCCTTGATAGGATTTTCGCGAATCCTTGATGCGCAAGAGATTAGTGAAGATCGAGCCAAAAATTGCTCAATTTAGGTTTTAGAAAGTTTGCTCATGGAACAAAACCTGTGGTTATTTGAATCAAAAGCCATTGAAAAAGGCTTTTCATATATTGCAGGCATTGATGAGGCCGGTCGAGGACCATTGGCTGGCCCGGTTGTTTCTGCAGCCGTTCTTCTGCCCACTTCCTTTCATGATCCCGATATTATTGATTCAAAAAAATTATCACCTAAAAAACGCTCATACCTGTATGAAAAGCTGTACGATCAAGCTGTTTCAATAGGTATAGGAATAGTTGACAACATTGAAATCGAGAGAATCAACATACTTAATGCATCGCTACTGTCAATGTCCATATCTGTTAAAAACCTCAGCCCTCAACCCGATTATCTTCTAATAGACGGCAAATTCAGGATACCAACAGATTTACCGCAGGAGCCCATTATACGAGGCGATGCTCTGAGTATATCTATTGCGGCTGCATCTATTGTTGCCAAGGTAAGCAGAGACAGGCTTATGGAAAGGTATGACCAGGATTACCCTCAATTTGGATTCTCAAGACACAAAGGATATCCGACCAGGGCTCATAAAGAGGCCATCAGGACATTCGGATGCTGCCCAATTCACAGACGAACCTTCAGAGGAGTCAAAGAATATCTGTGAGTTATTACAACCGTTTACGGTTTACAGTTTACAGTTCACGGTTGATCAAAACATATCAGCTATAAGCTGACAAGAAGCACAGCAATTCTAATTTTTGAAGAATAACATCACTCGCGTAAACCGTAAAGCGTGAACCGTTACTAACATGCTAAACAAACAGCAGAATTTTGGGAAAAAAAGTGAATCAATTGCAGCCAGACATCTAAAAAAACATGGTTACAAAATTCTGGAACAGAATTACCGGACAAAACTGGGCGAAATTGATATTATTGCAAAAGATAAAAATACACTTGTCTTTGTTGAGGTTAAATCAAGAAGTTCAAACCGGTTCGGAAGTCCAAAATGGGCTGTAACCCCTAAAAAACAAAGAAAAGTTTCAATGGTAGCTTTGTTGTATATTAAATCCACAAAGCAGAGCAATGTAAAAGCAAGATTTGATGTGGTAGCTATCAGTTCAGCAAATGACAATCCCAGCATAGAAATAATAAAAAATGCCTTTGAACTCGCCTATAAATGATTCGGGAAAGAAAAACAGGGAGGGCAATCTTTACATAGTTGCAACCCCCATAGGGAACAGGGACGACATCACTATAAGGGCTCTGAATATACTTGAGCAGGCAGATACTATTGCAGCAGAAGATACAAGACATACAGGCCGATTTCTATCGCATCACAAAATTAAAGGCAATCTTGTCTCCTATCATGAGCACAATGAAAAATGCCGGCACACCTTCTGTATCTGATCCTGGATATTGTTTAATAAAGTCGGCCATTGCAAACAATATCAAAGTCGTACCTATTCCAGGCGTATCTGCTGCCATTACGGCTCTAAGCGCAGCAGGCCTGCCAACCGATTCTTTTATTTTTATAGGATTTCTCTCAAAAACAAAGAATAAGCGCTTAAAGCAGTTAAGGGAACTTGCCAACGAACAAAGAACATTAATATTTTATGAATCTCCAAAACGTATTTTAAAACTTCTGGACGAAATTAAATTGATAATTGGTGACAGGTACTGCGTACTTTCCAGAGAGATGACAAAGCTTCACGAAGAATTTATAAGAGGTTCCATGTCTGAAATTTTTCAAAAGCTTAAAGCCCGGCCTGCGATTAAAGGCGAAATCACTTTTTTAGTAAAGGGGTATATTAAAGATAAAGATGTCCCGTTGAAGATCGTAAGGCAAGAAATAAAAAACAATTTAGAATTAGCGGATAACAGGATTTCAAGCATTTCAAAACAAATTGCAATAAAATATGGTCTTCCTAAAAGTAAAGTATATGAGATGGCATTAATAATAAAAGGGGAAAAGGAGTAATTTTGCCGAATCTTGATGCAATTTTCTCGCCGCAATCAGTAGCTGTTGTCGGCGCTTCTACTACACCTGGAAAAGTAGGACATGATATATTTGCCAATATTCTGAAGGGCGGATACAAAGGCATACTATATCCGGTAAACCCAAATGCAAAGTCTGTTTTAAGCGTTAGGGCATATCCAAACATTTTAGACATTCCCGACGATGTTGACCTTGCAATAATAATCCTTTCTCCCAGAGTTGCGCTCAAAGCCATTAAAGAAGCTATTAAAAAGGGCGTAAAAGGGATTGTGATTGTTTCAGCCGGCTTTAGAGAAGTGGGAGGCGAAGGTCTTGAAATAGAAAACCAGATCGTATCAATTTGTAAAAAGGCCGGAGTGCGTGTTGTCGGCCCCAACTGCCTTGGTGTAATCAACCCCCTTTCTTCCGTAAGCCTTAATGCAAGCTTTTCCAGGCGAATGCCAAAATCCGGGAATATCTCTTTTATTTCACAAAGCGGAGCATTATGTACTGCTGTCCTCGACTTTGCAGCAGACAGGGATTTCGGGTTCTCAAAGTTCATATCCATCGGCAACAAGGCAGATGTGGATGAACTTGACCTTCTGCGCTACATGCATGATGACAAAGATACGGAAGTCATTATGATCTATCTTGAAGAACTGAAAAAAGGCCTAGAGTTCGTCGATTCAGTTAAGGAAATAACCTCAGGCGACAGGCCAACGCCGATATTGGTAATAAAATCAGGGAGAACTACTGCCGGCGCCAGGGCTGCAGCATCTCATACCGGCGCTCTGGCTGGATCAGAAGCAGTATATGACGCCATATTTAAACAAGCGGGAATAATACGCGTTGACTCAATTGATGAACTTTTTGATTATGCAATTGCCTTTGCCTACAAGAATAAAAGCGAGACGGGAAAATTCACCAGAAAGGTTCCTAGCGGCAATCGCGTTGCCATAGTCACAAACGCAGGCGGGCCAGGCATTGTGGCCACAGATATGACGGTTTCATCAGGACTGAAGCTTGCAAAATTCCACGAAGAAACAATTGAGGCCCTTGAAAGCCATCTTCCTTTAACGGCAAATCTTTATAATCCTGTAGATATTATCGGAGATGCCGCACAGGATCGTTATGAAAACGCACTTTCCTCTGTTATTAAAGATGAAAATGTTGACGGGGCCCTTGTAATACTTACTCCTCAATCCATGACAAATGCATTAGGAACGGCCGAGGCCATTGTTCGCATAGACAGGCGTACACATAAGCCGATCCTCTGCTGCTTCATGGGAATTTTCGACGTGTCTTCAGGAGTAAAATATCTTCAGGAACACGGCATGCCTGTATTCAAATTTCCTGAAAATACAGCAAAGGCATTTGGAGCGCTTTACAGATATTCCAACTGGTTGAACCGTCAACACCTCGCTCAGTTTACTTTAAAACACAATAAAGAACGTGCAGCCGAGATTATTGAAAATTCACTTGCAGCAGGAAAAACCTATCTCAGTGAACTGGATGGGATAGAGTTGCTTAAATGCTATGGTTTTAACGTCTTGCCGGCACAAATCGCAAAAAACGAAAATGAAGCAGCTCAACTTGCAGAAAATATGACATTCCCTGTTGCAATGAAAATTATTTCCCCTCAAATTCAGCATAAATCCGATGCAAGCGGAGTTATATTACAGCTTGACAGCAAAGAAAAAGTTAAACAAGCTTTTCAAAAACTCATTGAAAGAGCAAAACAATTTAATCCAAACGTTGTTATTGAAGGCGTTCTGGTTCAGAAAATGTCCCAGCCTGGTGATGAAGTTATATTAGGCGTAAACCGTTACCCTGCTTTCGGGCCATTGCTAATGGCAGGCCTTGGCGGGATATATGTTGAACTTTTTAAAGATGTTGTATTTCGTCTTGCTCCTATTGGAAGAAACGAAACACGAAGAATGATTAAAAGCATAAAAGGATATAATATCTTTAAAGGATTCAGGGGAAGGCCTGAATCAGACATCAAAGCACTTGAAAAATCGGTTGTAAGCCTCTCAGATATGGTAACTAACCACCCTGAAATCATAGAGATGGATATAAATCCACTTATGGTGCACGAAAAAGGAAAAGGAGTTACAGTAGCTGATTACAGGATAATTCTAAAGGCACTGGACAACAACTCTACAGCTCAGAGCTGAGACTCGTAAGGAGAGCAACCTAATTTGGAGACTATCTATCCGGTCATACTTGCCGTTCCCGAAAAAAAGAGGCAACTTACAGGTAAAGACAAAGTCTTAAGTTTAAGCAAACACGCCAGGCAGGCGCTTGCAATATCTGCTGGTAAGAGCTGTGTTCATTTAAGCAATCTTTTAAAGGATAAAAAGGGAGCTCCCCTGCCCTTTAACGGAAATTACTGGTCTCTGACACACAAACCTGATTATGCCGGGGGTGTAGTTGCACCAACAAGAATAGGAATTGACATAGAAAAGATAAGGCAGTGTTCTGAAGCTCTGTTCAGTAAAACCGCCGGTGAAAAGGAATGGAGCCTTGTCAATACTGATCCAATTAAACTTTTTTTCCGTTACTGGACATCAAAGGAATCTGTTCTCAAGGCCGTGGGCGCAGGTCTTAAAGACCTTTCAAAATGCATTATTACAAAGGTTGTAGATGAAGACAACCTCTTCATTGCCTACAAAGAAAAAGAATGGCTTGTAGAGCACTTCTATTTTGACGGCCACATAGCATCTGTCACTAAAAATTCATTCAATATTAAATGGTCGCTTGTCATGGAATAATAAATTCAAGTTGCGCACCCCCCTCTATTTATCAAAAGCTTTAAAGTAACCGTTCACCGGAGGCAAAATATTTGACGGGATAACAGGATAAACATGATATAAATCCAGTTAACCAAAACCATTTATCACAAGCCAGCCTATATTTGTGCCATATGGCATAATCTTTGGATGGCCTGCCTCCTGTGAGAATTAATCCTGTCAGCCTTGTTAAATCCCTTTGATCTGTTTATCCGGTGTCCAAAAATAAACCACATCCGGCAAAAAAAAGAGGTTTTAAAATAGCATAAATATCAATTGGATAGCGAGTTGGTTACTTATTCATAGGATGTCCCGCAGGCCCACGCGCAGATCCTCAAATCTAATCGACAAAAATCAAAGTTTATGGGATTTGTTTAGAACAAGTTAACAAGTAACCAGCAACACCTTTTTTTTAATGAGTGACTCCGGTGGTTTTCTTAATAGGAGAAAATAATTATGAATGTGCATAATTCGATAGAGGTAAGGTCTGATGTAATGCTGGGCAAACCTGTTATCAAAGGCACAAGAATTCCTGTAGAATTGATTGTGCGTAAACTTGGCGAGGGAGCGACAATCGAAGAGTTGCTCGACGGATATACCAACCTGACCATAGAAGCCATTCGGGCTGCATTAATTTATGCGGCCGATACTATTGAGAATGAAAAGTTCATTTATCTAAAAACCGGGACTGACATTTGAATGATCAGCCATTGATATTTCTGGCGGATGAAAGTTGCGATTTTGCGTTTGTAAGGACGCTTCGTCAAGTCGGTTACGATGTCACGGCCATAGTGGAATTCATGTCGGGAGCATCTGACTTAGATGCTGGACCCGCAAAATCCCCACATTAGGAACTATATCAAAAACGTGAATATATAGTCGTAGCCG
>JAFDFV010000554.1 GCA_019309665.1 Deltaproteobacteria bacterium
GTAATCCAGCTACAATGGCAAGGGATCTCGGTATGATAAAAGACAATTACAAAGTATTGGAAGTGCAACCGCTTGATATGTTTCCGCATACATATCACATAGAGTCGGTTGCCAAGATAGAAAAAAATTGAAAACCAAGGAAATTGAAAATTGAAAATTTGTGGAATCCCTTCGCTCTGTCTTTTTAAAAAATTTCGAATTCCTTCAATTTTCACTATTCAATTTTCAATATTGAGAGATAAGATGGTATTAGTTCAAACAGGTCTTGAAAGATTTATTGAGTCCCCCCCCAAATGGATATTAGGTAGCCGTTTGGGGTTATTAAGCAATTCCGCTTCAGTTGACAGGAATTTTCGCCATGCAAGCGAATTAATTAATTTAAAGATGCCCGGTCAGCTTGCTGCATTATATTCACCGCAGCACGGTTTTTTTGCTGAAAAACAGGATAACATGATTGAGTCGGAAGATATGATTGATACGGTATTAAAGATTCCTGTTTTCAGCCTTTACAGCCAAACCCGAATACCCTTAAAAGAAATGTTTGATCCCATTGATGTGCTTGTTATTGACCTGCAGGATGTCGGCACCCGTGTTTATACTTTCATTTATACAATGTCCTACTGTCTTGAAGCCGCAAAAAAATTCGGCAAAAAAGTAGTAGTTCTTGACCGTCCTAATCCTGTCTGCGGCTCTGTGATAGAAGGCAACTGCCTGTCGTCGGAATGCAACTCATTTATAGGGCGTTTTCCTGTTCCCATGCGTCATGGGATGACAATGGGTGAGCTTTCTCTTTTATTCAATAGTTACTATGGAAAAGGTTGCGATCTTGAAATTGTAAAAATGAAGGGCTGGGACAGGAATATGTATTTTAATGATACAGGTCTTCCCTGGATTCCTCCATCACCGAATCTTCCAACCACTATGTCTGCAATGGTTTATCCTGGCCAAGTGCTTTGGGAAGGCACAAATGTTTCCGAGGGGCGTGGAACAACCCAGCCTTTTGAGGTTTTTGGCGCTCCTTTTATTAATACTGAAAAAGTTCTTTTCGATATGGGGGGCAGCAAATTGGAGGGAGCAATACTCAGATATAATGTATTTGAGCCTACGTCAAACAAATGGAAGGGAACTCTATGCAGAGGATTTCAAGTTCACGTAACTGATCCAAATAAATTTAATCCATATATCACTTCCCTTAAATTGCTCAAGTCGGTCTGTTTCCATCACAAAGGTGAGTTCGAGTGGAAACAGCCTCCTTATGAGTATGAATATAAAAGGCTTCCCATAGACCTTATAATTGGAGACAAGGAAATACGGCGGCGCATAGAAAAAAATGACGATATAGATGAAATAGCAGGATCCTGGCAAGATGATCTAAATGAGTTTATTGAAATAAGCAAAATGTTCCATCTTGTTCCATCTTTACCGTAATTGAATATTAGCCCTTTGAAAAAAATTCTGCCGGCACAATGTAGGGGCGAATCTTGTGTTCGCCCAATCAGGCCGATCACAATGCCCCAATCAGACCGATCGTAGGGGCGAATCTTGTGATCGCCCTAATCAGGGCGATCACAAGGATTATCAGGGCGATCACAAGGATCGCCCCTACTAGTCAGGAGACGTTGTTTTGGAAAAAGAAAAAACAGGCTGGAAACGTATGAAGTTTAGAAAAAATGAGTACTGGGTGAATAAAGACAATGTTAAACCCATTGATCTGCGGGAGGATAATAAAAAAGTTTCTAATAAAAAAAAACCGTGTAAAACAAGTAAAAAAAAGGCATTTGAATCAGAAAAACAACCTCTGGAGGAGCAGGATATGATCTGCATATACACAGACGGGGCCTCTTCCGGCAACCCAGGCCCTTCAGGGATAGGTATTTTATTGCTTTATGGAAGCCATGAAAAGGAGATATCAAAATATATAGGTTCTGCAACCAACAATATTGCGGAGCTTGAGGCTATTCGAGTAGCTTTGCTGGAATTAAAAAAAACCGATATTCCGGTAAAAATTTTTACAGATAGTTCTTGGATGGAAAGCAAAAAAGAATACGGAATTAATAAAATCAATAAAGAAGATTATTTTAAAATTCAGGAAGTTGAAGTTTTACAAGGTAAAAGGGCATGCAGATATTGATGGAAACGAAAGAGCAGACTATCTTGCTACATCAGCAGTAAGAAAAAAGATATAAACATATAATAACCGTTCACAGTTTACAGTTATCGGTTCACGGTTGAAAAAAACAGAAAATAGAGGAGAATTATGGGGGTCATCTGTGTGAACTGTGAACCGACAACCGTGAACGGTTACAATATATATAGAGCCCTGCCAAATTTTAAGCAGGGCTCTTAATTTGAAGTTATTCAGATTATGATTAGGCTGATTTTAATTTTTCAATTTCACCTTTCAGTTCATCGATTTCTTTTTTATATTTTTCTACATCCCCTGTAGCAGTTGAAGCAGGGGCTGTCTCATCTTTTTTCCAGGTATCTTTCAGTTCATCAAAGCCCAGATAAAGAGCCAATCCAC
>JAFDFV010000195.1 GCA_019309665.1 Deltaproteobacteria bacterium
GAGAACCTCCCGATATATCCTTTCCTGCTGATTCAGTGCATATCCCAGGCCTTGGTTATGGCAGCCGGTCACAAAAAATATACAAGCCCGAAGAAGTTGCAGATGACATAATAAAAGCTGTTTTTTCAAGATGGAATAATGGATGCGATGTTCTCCATGTTCACAACCCCATGCTTGCAAAAAATATAAATTTTTTAAAAATTCTCAAAGCTCTTCAAAAAAGTGGAATAAAGCTTTTTTTACAAATACACGATTTTGCCGAAGACGGGCGGCCTTTATCATATTTTTCTGAAGAATATGTTTCAGATTGTCACTACGGAGTAATTAACTCCCGAGATTACAATATATTGCTTAAAGCCGGCCTGAAAAAACAAGGCCTACATAAAATATTCAACACAATCAAGCCCATTGATTCCGATAAAAAGGAATCTGATACCGGAAACTACGTTCTATATCCCATACGCGCTATAAGAAGAAAAAATATTGGTGAAGCAATACTTCTATCACTTTTCTTCCAGAACAATGAAACTCTTACCATAACGCTTCCTCCGAACAGTATGTCTGATATTATCAGCTATGCTGGATGGAAAAAATATGTTAAAGAAAATAATCTTGATGTGGAATTTGAAGCCGGCTTGAAAAAAGATTTTTCAGAGCTGATGCTTTCAGCAAAATTTATTATTACTACAAGCATAACTGAAGGCTTTGGTTTTTCTTTTCTTGAGCCCTGGACAGCAAAAAAAATTCTCCGGGGAAGAAAACTCCCTGATATATGCCATGACTTTGAAAAAAACGGGATTGCACTTGATCATCTTTATGATAAACTCCTTATTCCACTTGAATGGATAGGCAAAAATAAATTTTATGAGGTTTGGAAGGCGTGTGTTTTAAAAAACTGTTCTCTCTTTGACTTCAAAATTAATGAAGAAGAAATACAAAAATCTTTTACAAAAATAACCGGAAATAACAATATTGATTTTGGACTGCTTTATGAACCGTTTCAAAAACAAATAATTTCTCATGTATTATCAAGTAAAAATGAGACAAAAAAACTAATTAAGCTTAATCCATATCTTTCCAGTCCTGCAAATAGTTTGTTAAACAATAAAGCGTTGATAGAAAACAACATGAATGCTGTTCTGAATAACTACAACAAAACAACTTACAAAAAAAACCTGCTGAAAATTTATTCAAAAATAATTAATAATCCAGTCCATCAGAGGCTTGATAAAAACATATTGCTTTCAGAGTTTATAAATCTCGAACAATTCAGCCTGCTTAAATGGAACGATTATGTTGAGTAAAATTAAAAGAAGTGCCTAAAGTATGTTAAAGTGCCTAAAATGCCTAAAGTTGTGGTACGCCTTCGGCGTGTTAATTGATAACATAGGAACGGAAACTGTTGCACTTTCCTATGCATTAATGATTCAAGAAATCCTTAAATAAAATGGCAGAATACCTTAACTTTAGGCACTTTAATATACTTTAGCTCACTTTAGGCACTTTATTGTTAGGCGCTTTGACACTTTCTTTTAAACACATTAGGCATAAAATGAAAATTCCTATACTATCGAATTATATAACTCCACTCAACCCGATACCAACTTCTTTAAAAAAAACCGGAAAGATAGATGGAAAGATAAAATGCATACTTTTTGATATTTATGGCACATTGTTCATAAGCGGTTCAGGCGATATAAGCATTGCTGAAAAAAAAACACATAATATACATCGCCTGGAACAATTGCTGTTAAAATATGACATTAAAAAAAAACCACATATTATTCTGGATGATTTGTTCAGCGCCATTAAAAAAAAACATGATGAAATGCGTGGAAAAGGCATTGATTTTCCGGAAGTTGAAATTGACCGTATATGGACGAATGTTTTAGAAAATAATGATCCGGATTTTATCAAACGATTTGCTGTTGAATTTGAAATGCTTGTCAATCCTGTATATCCAATGCCTCATGTTAGAGAGCTGCTTTTTGCATGCAAAGATTCAAAGCTTCTGACAGGAATTATATCAAACGCACAGTTCTATACTCCTTATCTTTTTAATTGGCTGCTGGGATCAGACATGTCGGATCTTGGTTTTCATAATGATTTAATTATTTTTTCATATAAATTCGGACATGCAAAGCCGTCAATATTTTTGTTTCAGCTTGCAGCAGAAAGGCTTAACAAGATGAATATCCGGAAAAGTTCAGTATTATATATTGGAAATGATATGTTAAAGGATATTTATCCGGCAAAAAAAACAGGATTTAAAACAGCTCTTTTTGCAGGAGACTCAAGATCATTAAGGATGAGAAAAAATGATCCAAAATGTAAAAACCTTTCTGCCGACATTATATTAACAGACCTATCTCAGCTTTTTGATTTCATGAATTGTAAAAGCTAACCACGGAACAACACGGAGTTTCACTGAAAAATGTTGAGAAGAGTATTCTAACTTCTCAAAAAGTTCGGATATCAGTCATTGCCTGGTTCCCATGCTCCTGCGTGGGAACCCATATGGTATGCATTCCCACGCTGGAGCATGGGAACGAGAAGAAAAATCACAGCTTCCGGAGATTGCCCGATTTTATTGAGAAGTTACAGAGTATTTTTGTAATTCAGTGTAATTCCGTGAAAATCCGTGGTGAAATATTTAGAAAAATATATGGAAAATAAAATAGAGTCCGATAACCAAGTTAAGATTACTTACCGGCCTGGTGAAAACCCTGAAAAAGATGCCTGGCATACAGCTTTCTTTATTGAAAACCATATGGATTATTTTGCTTACCCTGACCATGTGGCATCACCAGAGCAGCTTACCTTCATGATATATACAGAAAATGATGAAAGATATTATCCCTGTTCAGACAAAATGTTTGAAGCAATTATAAGCAAAAATAATTCCGCTTTTCTGCAAAAAAAATATAAGGAAGTTCTTCAAAGAATTGCGGAGCTTATTGATAGCCAAATAGAAGATAAAAGGGATAAAAGCTTCCTTGAAGCCCTTATTAAAATAAAGTTTTTACACGAAACGCGAGATGAGATGATGATTCCCTCTCGTGTAGAAAAACGCCTGCTTAAGATCTATCTTGATCGAACCCTTATTGATGACCCATTTCTCTGTAAAAAAGCCATTCGTAATAATAGAGTTAATAAAGCTATTTGCTCAGAAGCTTTTAAAAAAGCTATAAATCAAATGGATAATATAGCTATTTTAGAGCCTCCTGCTACTCTTGCAGGAATTAAAGAATTTATTGAGCATGTTGAAATCAAAAGACTATTATCTCTGTCCGTTGAAAAATCTCTTTGGGAATCAGATGAATCAAAAATTTATAATGAAGTTGATTTTCATAAACTGTTCAATCGTCAAATGATCGGAAATGGCGTTAAACCTATGCTGGATTTCCTTGGAATCGAAAGCAAGCAACTGCATTTAAAAGAAGAGCAAGCAAAAAAAATTTTGTGGCTTGCTGATGAATCAGGTGAAATTATAGTGGACCTTGCAATAATTAAATATCTTGCAAAACTGGGGCATAAGATAATTATTGCTTTTAAAGAGGGGCCTCATTATACAAAAGTTGACTTCTTCGATGTCCAGGCAGATGAGATATTAAGCAAAGAGCTCGAAGGGGCATTTTTTATTAAAGAAAAAAATATAGGAAAAAACGAACTTGTCCAAATTTTAAGAAGCGATAAAAATATAATTGCCATATCAGACGGAACACGTGAAAATTTTAATCCTCTTCTTACCTCAAAAGTTTTTTCAAGGATTTTTAGAGAAGTAGATGGAATAATTTCAAGAGGCCATGATCAGAAACGGAGAATTTTTGAAAATCATTTCCAGTTTACCAGAGATATATTCAATATCTCGAGAGGTCCGGATGGTTCGATTCTAATTTCTTATAAACCAAAGCATCCATCTGTAATTAAGTTTTCACATAGCGATCTTGAGAAAAAAGCAAAGATAATTATCGACCAGATGGAAGAGGCAAAAAAAAAGGGAATGACAGTCATTTTTTACAGCGGCATTATAGGTTCCATCCCCGGAAAAATACAGATGGCAAAAAAAATTATGTCTGTATTTATTGATTTTCTCAAAGACCAGTTTGCAATGACATTTATAATCAATCCCTCTGAATATTTTGAAATTGGAATGGATGCGGATGATTTGATGTATATGTGGGAAATTGTCCAAACAAGCGGCTATATAGACATATGGCGCTTTCAAAGCTATGATGATATAGTTAACGCATTTCAGGCTATGGGGAAAAAAGTTCCGCCGGAATGGGTTGGAAAGGATGCAACATATAGTACAGGATGTACAAAAGAGATGAAAATTGCTCTTGATGTTCAGAAAAAACATCCTGAAATGCAGATCATAGGTCCTTCTGTTGAAAAATTTATGAGACGAAATGAATACTGTATGATCAAAGGCTAAGCGAACTATGCCATATATAAAGGAAATCGCAACACATTGGAAGTCGATTTATTCTTTAAAGCAGCCTTAATATTTTTTCTACTTATCTTTTCCGGTGTTTTTTCAGGTTCGGAAACAGCCCTGTTTTCCTTAACTCTCTTGCAGCGCGAACGTCTTAGAAAAAGCGGGAACAAAAGAGCAGCGCTCATAGATAAGCTTCTTCTTCGCCCGAGAAGGCTCATAGTAACAATACTGATGGGCAATGATCTCGTTAATATCATGGCATCGGTTATTGCCACTTATTTTTTTGTATCTCTTTTAGGAGAACACGGTAAGTGGCTTACCATTGCAATAATGACACCCTTGACGCTGATATTTGCCGAAGTAATCCCAAAAACCATAGGTGTAACTCATAATGAAAAAATTGCTCCTCTCATATCCGGTCCTCTCAATACATTGGCAAAATTAATTTCACCACTTCACTGGATTCTTATCAAGCTCACGGATTGCTTCATAAAATTATCAGGCATAAAAAAACATAAACCTTCACCGACCATAATGGAGGACGATTTCCGTGATATGGTGGATTTAAGTTACAAAGATGGTGAACTGAAAATTGTTGAAAGAGACCTTATCCACAATGTTTTCGAGTTTAGTGATACCCATGTATCTGAAGTCATGACCCCCAAAAAAAACATGTTCTGTCTTTCCCATGACATGGATGCAGAATCAATAACCAGGTTTGTGAAAAAAAAACATTATTCAAGAATTCCCGTTTTCAAAGAAAATATTAATAATATCATAGGAATCCTTTATGCAAAAGATCTGTTAAAAGTAGTAACTAAAGAATATAAAGGTAAAGCTGAACTTCTGCCGGACATATGCAGGAGACCATACTTCATACAGGAGAACAAAAAGATTGATGAGGTCTTTTACTCCATGAAGCAACAACGCACACATATAGCCATATGTTTAACTGAACAAGGGAATGTTTCCGGACTCATCACATTAGAAGATCTTCTGGAAGAGCTTTTTGGTGAAATATATGATGAACATGATCCAGTAGATGTGCCATGATTACATTGAATATTTTTATAATATTTCTTTGCATATTGTTCCAGGGCTTCTTTTCGGGCTCTGAGATGATGCTGATATCTTCAGACAAGCTCAAGCTCAGGAGAAAGGCTGCCAGGGGCTCCAGGGGAGCCAGGCTGGCATTAAAAATGATCAATAATCCGCGCTGGTTCCTGGCAGCAACCAGTACAGGAACAAATATGTTCGTAATAACCGCCTCTGTTGTTGCGGCAGTGTTGTTTGAAAGCCTTTTCGAAAAACATGGAGAGATATTGACAATTGTTATCATCTCTCCCTTCTTGTTGACGTTTGGAGAAATTATCCCAAGAACAATATTTCAGCAGAATGCAACCAAAATTGCTCCAAAGATATCCCATTTACTTTTTTTTGCATCCCGCATTATTTCACCTGTTACTTACCTTTTTTTCTGGGCAAGCGAACGCTTTTATAAACGTATCGGAAAAGAAAACATTAAAAAACTTCCATATATAACTAAAAAAGAACTCGCAATGCTGCTGAGTATTCCAGGCGAAGGAAGCGATTTAAAAAGAAAAGAAAAAAAACTTATTCACAGGGTTTTTCATCTTTCAGAGTCTAAAGTTTCAGACATCATGGTTCCTCTTGTAAATGTGACCGCAATAACAAATACAGCGAATGTAAGTGATGCAACAAACATTTTCAGCAGAACCGGATATTCAAGGCTGCCTGTTTTTAAAAACCGGATAGACAACCTTACAGGTATTATACATTTTCTTGATATTCTCCATGCACATGACAGCAAAGTAAAAATTGAACAATTTATAAGAAAAGTACCTATTATGCCTGAGCTTAAAAGGGTTGAGGACCTTCTTATTTCTTTTCAGAAATCGCACGATTCAATTGCTATTGTTGTTGACGAATATGGCGGCTCAGTGGGAATTATTACCATTGAAGATATACTCGAAGAAGTAGTTGGTGATATCCGCGATGAATATGATAAAGAAATAAGCAAAATTATAAAGCTTAATGACAATAAATTTATAGTTAATGCAAGGATGGAAATAAAAGATATAAACGAACAACTGAAAATAAATCTGCCAAAAGAAGACTATGAAACTATTGGAGGTTTTCTGCTCAAACACATGGGAAAAATTCCTCAAAAAGGTGATAAATTCATATATAAAAACATTAAATTTACTATAATATTATCCAGCAAAAAATCCATCCATGAGATAGTAATAGAGAGGAAGCAGGGGGTCAAGAGTGTAAGTGCCTAAAGCCGCACGATATAGTTCGATCGGGGACGAAATAACTTTCAAGCCGCTTGCGCTTGCAACATGAAGTCAACTTGTACAGCATCAAAGGGAAATTTGAT
>JAFDFV010000196.1 GCA_019309665.1 Deltaproteobacteria bacterium
GGAGGAATAATTATATAAATGATCTTTGATTTTTTGACAAAAGTTTTTGGAAGTAAAAATGAACGGGAACTGAATAAGATTAAACCAGTCGTCGAAATGATTAATAAATTGGAGCCTGAGTTGAAGGCCATGAGTGATGAGCAGTTGAGGTCTCGTACTTCTATTTTCAAAGAGCGTATTGAAAAAGGAGAACCCCTTGATAGTATTCTTCCGGAAGCTTTTGCAACTGTGAGAGAAGCCTCTGTTCGTACACTCAAGATGCGACATTTTGACGTTCAGTTGATAGGAGGCATTGTTCTTCACCAGGGGATGATTGCCGAGATGAAAACAGGTGAGGGTAAAACACTTGCTTCCACTCTACCTGCATATCTAAATACTCTTTCCGGCAAAGGGACTCATATTATTACGGTGAATGATTACCTTGCCAGGCGCGACAAAGAATGGATGGGTCAGGTATATAATTTCCTGGGACTGACAGTAGGAAGTATATTAAGCGGCATGGACGACGCGGAACGAAAAGAGGCATACGGTGCAGATATAACTTACGGAACAAACAATGAGTTTGGTTTTGATTACCTGCGCGATAACATGAAATTTGATATGAATTCTCTAGCTCAGAGAGACCTGAATTTTGCTATTGTTGATGAGGTTGACAGCATACTGATTGACGAGGCAAGAACACCTCTGATTATATCCGGACCTGCTGAGAAATCTACGGGTCTGTATTACAAAATCAATGAAATAATTCATGACGGAAGAAGGTGTTGCAAAGGCTGAAAATATCTTGAAGATTGATAATCTGTATGATCCAAAGCATATAGAAGTTTTACATCATATAAATCAGGGCCTTAAGGCCCACACGCTGTTTAAGCTTGATGTTGATTACATAGTCAAGAATGGTGAGGTCATTATAGTAGATGAGTTTACCGGCCGTTTAATGCCGGGTCGTCGTTATAGTGAAGGTCTGCACCAGGCACTTGAAGCCAAAGAAAACGTAAAGATAGAAAATGAAAACCAGACGCTTGCTACTGTTACCTTCCAGAATTATTTCAGAATGTATAATAAACTTTCAGGTATGACAGGTACCGCCGACACAGAGGCATCTGAGTTTAAAAAAATATATAATCTGGATGTTATAATTATTCCCACCAATATGCAGATGATTAGAACTAATTATCCGGATATGATTTACAAGACAAAAAAGGAAAAATATGAAGCTGCTCTGGATGAAATAGAAGAACTTAATAAAAAAGGGCAGCCTGTTTTAGTCGGTACTGTTTCAATAGATGTGTCTGAAGATTTAAGTAAAAAATTAAAAAAAAGAGGCATTAAGCATAGTGTTTTGAATGCGAAAAACCATGAAAAGGAAGCAGAAATTATAGCAATGGCCGGACAGAAAGGCGCTGTTACAATTTCTACAAACATGGCAGGACGTGGAACAGACATAGTTTTAGGAGAAGGGGTAACTGAGTTGGGAGGGCTTCATATTCTGGGAACCGAAAGACATGAAAGCAGACGTATTGACAACCAGTTGAGAGGACGTTCCGGGAGGCAGGGTGACCCTGGATCATCGCGTTTTTATCTTGCTTTAGAAGACGATCTTCTCCGGATATTTGGCGGAGAACGTATAACCGGTATTATGGAAAAGCTTGGCCTGGAAGAAGGAGAGCCAATAGAGCATAGCCTTATAAGCAAAGCAATAGAGAATGCTCAGGCAAAAGTTGAGGGCCATAATTTTGATATCAGAAAGCAGCTCCTTGAATATGATGATGTTATGAACCAGCAGAGGGAGGTTATATACAGACAGCGACGTGAAGCTTTGAAGGGTGACCTGAAAAGTTTCTTTATGGATATGATCCATGAAAAGGCTGAAGAAATAGCTCGTGAATTTGCAGATGAGAGCGTGCTTCCCGAAGATTGGGACTTGAAAGGACTCAGCAAAGCTGTATTTAAACAATTTAACTTTGGGCTTGACAGCTTTGATAGTGATACCCTGGATGGTTTGACAACAGAGAGATTAGCCCGGTTGATTTATGATTCAGCGCTCAAAGTTTATGATGAAAAAGAAGCTATTATAGGATCTGATGATTTCAGGCATTTAGAGCGAATTATCATGCTGCAGACAGTAGATAGCCTGTGGAAGGACCATCTCTTCAGTATGGATCACCTTAAAGAGGGCATCGGCCTCAGGGGTTATGCTCAGCAGAATCCTTTGATTGTTTACAAAAAAGAAGGGTTTGATATGTTCCAGAGTATGATTTCCAGGATCAAAGAGGAGACCCTGGGAATTTTGTTCAGAATTCAGATATCTGAACCTGATAAGATAAATGATCTAAGACAGCCGGCAAAGCAGGATCTGGTATATTCCGGCGGAGACGATGCTCCTCAAAAGAAAAAGCCTGTTAAGCGGGCTGCTCAAAAAACCGGAAGAAACTCACCATGCCCATGTGGAAGCGGAAAGAAGTATAAAAAATGTTGCGGGAAATAGGTGGATAGAGGTTACAAATGAGCTTGTATAAACCTGAAGAAATTGCAGATTCTGAAACAGAGGAGGAGGTTAAAGAACCTTCAATGTATAAGGTGCTGCTTCATAATGATGACTATACAAGCATGGAGTTTGTTGTAGAAATTCTTTTGTCTGTTTTTAATAAAGCCATAGAAGATGCTACAATAACCATGTTAAAGGTTCACAAAGAAGGAATTGGAATTTGCGGGGTTTATACATATGAAGTTGCTGAGACAAAAGTGGATACAGTTCACATTTTAGCCCGGGAAAGAGAATTTCCTCTTAAATGTACTATGGAGCAGGATTAAATCATGATTAGTAAAGAATTAAGCACCACTCTTGGTCTTGCTGTCAGAGTGGCCAAGAAAAGGCGACATGAGTATGTCTGTATAGAACACCTGCTTTATGCTATTTTATATAATAACGCAGGCAAAGAAATCATCGAGAGTTGCGGCGGAAGTGTTGAGAATCTCAATAATACTCTTGAGGAGTTTTTGAGTAAAAGTCTTGAAAGCATTCCAGAAGGAAATGAGTATGTGCTGCAACAAACGATAGGTTTTCAAAGAGTTATTCAGAGGGCAGTTAATCATGCACGATCTGCCGAAAAAAAAGAAGTCCTGGTATCCGATATGGTTGCATCCATGTTTCAGGAAAAAGATTCTTATGCAGCATATTTTTTAAATAAAGAGGGAATTACGCGTTTTGACGTTCTAAATTATATATCTCATAATGATAATAGTTTTCCTTTTCAGGATAGATCTGGAGGATTTGCAAAAACCGGGAAGGAGAAAAAAAAGAAACGTTCCGATTTTCTTGAGGCTTTTACTATTGATCTTGTGAAAAGAGCTTCAGAGGGGAAAATAGACCCTCTTATAGGACGTAAATTAGAACTTGAACGCAGTGTTCAGGTGCTTTGCAGAAGACGTAAAAATAATCCTGTTTATGTCGGGGATCCAGGTGTCGGGAAAACAGCTATGGCTGAGGGACTGGCAAACAAGATATATGAAGGTGATGTTCCGGATCTGCTTAAAGATATCAGCATATATTCTCTTGACCTCGGGGCTATTCTGGCTGGAACAAAGTTCCGCGGGGAGTTTGAGCAGCGTTTAAAAGGAGTCCTGTCTGAGCTGAAGAATAAAAAACAGGCTATTTTGTTTATTGATGAGATTCATAGTGTTGTTGGGGCAGGAGCAACCAGCGGTGGCTCCATGGATGCATCAAATATACTCAAACCGGTTCTTGCTGCCGGCGAGCTGAGGTGTATTGGGTCAACTACTTATGAAGAGTATAAAAATTACTTTGAAAAAGACCGTGCTCTTTCTCGTCGTTTTGAGAAAATCGAAATTAAAGAGCCTTCTGTCTCCGAGACAGTTAAAATCTTAAAAGGACTCAGGCCTCATTATGAAGATTTTCATGGAATTAGTTATACTGATCAGTCGCTTAAAGCTGCTGCCGAGTTGTCTGCCAAATTCATAAATGATCGCTATCTTCCGGATAAGGCAATTGATGTAATTGATGAGGCTGGCGCATTTATCAAACTTTCCAGTGCTTCTCGAAGAAAGAATATTAATCCAAAAGACATTGAAAAGATTGTTGCAAAGATTGCCAGGGTTCCAATTAGAAGTATATCGACTTCTGATAAAGCAAAATTAGAGAGTCTTGAACAAGATCTAAAAAAAGTAATTTTTGGCCAGGATAATGCCATAAAATCTTTAGTTGGTTCTATTAAGCGTTCTCGTGCCGGTCTTGGCACGCCGGGCAAACCAGTTGGAGCTTTTCTATTTACAGGTCCTACCGGAGTAGGAAAGACAGAGGTCGCAAGACAGGCAGCGGCAATCCTTGGCATTGAGTTACTGCGTTTTGACATGAGTGAATATATGGAAAAGCACGCTGTAGCTCGACTAATTGGTGCGCCTCCGGGTTATATCGGTTTTGATCAGGGTGGACTTTTAACCGACGGCATAAGAAAACATCCTTACAGCGTTTTGCTCCTTGATGAAATAGAAAAAGCTCATCAAGATATGTTTAATATTCTGCTTCAGGTTTTTGACCACGCTACTTTAACCGATAACACAGGCAGGAAAGCTGATTTCAAAAATGTCATTATTATGATGACTTCAAATGCCGGGGCAAGAGAAATGAGTGCCCATACTATCGGTTTTGGAGAAACACATTATGATACGAAAAATAAAGGCAGGAAAGCTGTTGAAAAATTCTTTAGCCCTGAATTCAGAAACCGGCTTGATGGAATAATCAACTTTAATTCTCTTACCGTAGAAATTATGGAAAAGATAGTTGATAAATTTATAGCTGAACTAAATGAACAACTGGCCGTAAAAAAGATCTCCATTTCCATTTCTTCTAAAGCAAGAAACCGGCTGGCAAAAAAAGGACATGATCCACTTTTTGGAGCAAGACCTCTTTCCAGACTGATACAGACTGAGATTAAAGATATCCTGACCGATGAAATCCTGTTCGGCAATCTATCAAACGGAAATAATTTTTCCTCCGGCACATCTTGCCGGCAGTGACGGCTTGCTGGCAATAGGCGGTGATCTCAGCAAAGAACGTCTTTTACTTGCCTATAGAATGGGGATTTTTCCCTGGTTTTCAGATGATGAACCAATAATATGGTGGTCTCCCGATCCACGTCTTGTGCTCTATCCCAAAGATATCAGAGTATCGAAAAGTCTAAAAAAAATCATAAATAAAAATATATTTAAAGTGACAATAGATTCGTCTTTTGAGCAGACAATAAGTTTGTGTGCAAATATAAGATTACAGAAAAATGAAGGAACCTGGTTGGGCGAGGATATGATTGAAGCATACTGCAATCTTCATGAAGCAGGATATGCGCATTCGGTTGAGGCCTGGCACGACGGAGAGCTTGCAGGTGGATTATACGGTGTTTCCCTGGGGAAATGTTTTTTCGGAGAATCTATGTTTACCCGCATCAGTAATGCTTCAAAAGTAGCTTTTATAGCTCTTGTTGAATATCTTAAAACATTATCTTTTGATATGATTGACTGCCAGCTTGCAACAGAGCATTTGAAAAATTTTGGCGCAAGAGAAATACCAAGATCTGTTTTTTTAAAACAGCTAAATGAATCTTTAAAAGCACGAACAAAAAATGGCAGGTGGGTTTACAATCCGGCAAAGCAATAAGCCCTAATGCTACAATGCCGGTAATGCCTGCAATCCCTGTGATCTCATCCGTAAAGTTATTTACTTATTTGTGGACGTACCGCAAGTACTCCCAGTGCCCTGTGATCTCATTGTTTTCAACATAGGGGTGATTTCATCGAGTAGGTCGGGGTGGTTGTCCAGGAGTTTAAACAGGTTGGTGACCGATTGCAGTGGTTTGGCCTTGCCGCGTTCGTAGCGGGAAAATGCATTTCGCCCTCCCCCGGTGAGCTCTGCGGCTTGCTGCTGCGTCAACTTAAGTTTTTTACGAATTCTTGCAAGTTCAGATGCTTCTCTTGCATCAATTTGCTTGGCAACTTGTTTGATGGCCTCGGCAAAACGAACACCTTCGCCCGCTTCGAATTCACCTTCCCCGCAATTGAAACAATGCCATCCCTTGACCTTGGAAATAAAGGTACATCCTCCTGTTCCCGCAGGTTTATTAAGAGTACATGCCATTGTATGTCCCCCCTCTTTTAGTTTATTGATCTCCAACGTAAAGCTGAGTGGCTGGGCAACGATAACCGAAAAACTATGATAAAGGTAAAAACTATTGATTAAATACTGCCTTTCAAAAACGGCACGGCTTTGCCCAGTCCATCTCCAGCGCCTTGTTTTGTCCCTGCAGTAGAGATGATTAAATATGAGCAGCATCTTCTAAAGTATCTACGATCCATTGATTTAAGCTTTTCCCTT
>JAFDFV010000197.1 GCA_019309665.1 Deltaproteobacteria bacterium
GATATTCTGATAAAACTCTTTGCCGGCAAAGAGCATGGTACTTTTTTTATTCCAAAAAAAGAAAAGCTGGCAAACCGCAAATGCTGGATAGCTTTTACATTAAAGCCTAAAGGAATTATTATGATTGATGATGGAGCTGCGGTTGCTATCCTTAAAAGCGGCAAGAGCCTTCTGCCGAGCGGTATTGTAAGAGTAGATGGGGAATTTAGCGTGGGTGCCGCAGTTGAATTCAGAAGAAAAAGCAATGGTGAGACTTTAGGGACAGGTCTAGTAAATTACTGTGCTTCCGATATACGAAAGATAATGGGGCTCAAGTCCGGCAAGATAAAAAAATATCTCGGCTATAAGTCCTATGATGAAGTTATACATAGAGATAATCTGGCGATAACGTGTGATATAAAAGCTGTGTAAAATCGTTTACGGTTGTCGGTTTACAGTTTACAGTTTTTTTAATGAACTATGCAACGACTGAAACATTTCAACCGTTAACTGTGAACCGTGAACCGTAAACCGTTCAAGGAGGAATCAGATGTCTGTTGAGTCAATAATTATTGAGATGGCAAAAGCAGCCAGAGCGGCTTCTGTTGAAATGGCAAGATGCCCTTCGGATAAAAAAAATGAAGCGCTTATAAGGAGGAAAATAAAAAGGATCTTTTACGCGCCAGGGAAATGGGGCTTTCCAATGCAATGATTGATCGGCTCACTGTAAAGGATTCAACAATTAAATCCATGGCAGATGGGCTCAGAGAGGTAGCCCGGATTCCGGATCCTGTGGGCTCGATGAGTAATACATGGCTTAGGCCCAACGGGTTAGAAGTGTCACGTATGCGCATACCTCTCGGTGTTATTGGTATTATCTATGAGTCAAGACCAAATGTTACTGTAGATGCCGCAGGTCTTTGCTTGAAAGCTGGAAATGCAGTGATACTTCGTGGAGGTTCTGAAGCTCTTCATTCAAATCAGGCGCTATCTGCTATAATAAGTAATGCCCTTAAAGAATCCGGACTTCCTGAGGGAGCAGCGCAAGTTGTACCCATAAGGGACAGAGATGCTGTTAATGTTCTTTTGAAACAGGAAGAATTTATTGATCTTATTATTCCTCGAGGCGGTGAAGGCCTGATACGTTTTGTGGTAGAGAACTCGAAAATACCGGTCTTAAAACACTACAAGGGCGTATGCCATGTATATGTTGATGAAGGGGCGGATCTTGCAATGGCTGAGGATATTTGTTTTAATGCAAAAGTTCAGCGTCCTGGTGTTTGCAATGCCATGGAAACAATGCTTGTCCACAAATCCGTATCTGAGAATTTTCTTCCGGCCATAGGAAAACGTTTTGCTGAAGCAGGTGTAGAAATAAGGGGCTGCCCTGAAACATGTCGAATTTTACCAGAGGCGGCAAATGCCGTGGAAGATGACTGGCCGGCGGAATTTCTTGATCTTGTTCTTGCAGTGAAAGTTGTGGAAGATATGCATGAAGCTATTATGCACATCGCAAGATATGGATCAAGCCATACAGATGTAATCGTGACTTCAGATTATAACAGGGCAAGGCGTTTTGTACGTGAAGTGGATTCATCAGTTGTTATTGTCAATGCTTCTACTCGTTTTAACGATGGTGGGCAGCTTGGACTTGGAGCGGAAATAGGTATAAGCACTTCAAAACTTCATGCCTTTGGGCCTATGGGTGTTAATGAATTAACAACAACCAAGTTTGTTGTTTTTGGAGAGGGACAGATAAGAAAATAAGTGACAGTTTACGGTTCACAGTTCACGGTTCACGGTTGAGGCAAAAACTGTAAACCGCGAACCGTAAACCGTTACTGAAAGGTCTGTTTTTTGGAACATATAGGGTTGTTCGGAGGGACGTTTAATCCGATTCACGTAGGGCATCTTAGAGCTATTCAGGAGGTACAAAATCGTTTTGCCCTGAATAAATTTTATATAATTCCGGCAGCCCTTCCTCCACACAAGGAGCCGGGTGATGTGGTCGATGCAAAATATCGCTTTGAGATGATTCGCCTATCTGTCTCAGAATATCCTGAACTTTTGAAGTCAGTTATTATTTCCGATGTTGAGATTAAGCGTTCAGGCCCATCATATACCATTGATACCGTTAATCACTTTAAATCCATTCTGCCGGATTATTGCAGACTTTATCTTATTCTTGGTATTGACGCCTTCCTTGAAATAGATACCTGGAAATCTTTTTCAGATCTTTTTTATCTTACATCTTTTATTGTTATGACACGGCCCGGAGGTGTAGATACTGAGGGAGCGTTGAAATGGAAAGTTCTTGAAGACTATATTAAGGGAAAAATATCCGGCAACTATGAAATTTCCATTTCACAATCATGTTTTGTCCATGAAAAAAAACAGGCAATTTTTTATGTGGATATAAATTCTCCTGACATATCATCAACTAAAATTCGTGATCTTATTAAGAAAGGCATGCCAATTAATTCCCTGGTTCCTAAGAAGGTGGATGACTTTATTATCAACAAAGGACTTTATATATGATTTATGAACACGATGCTTCTCTTGACGTTTACGTTAAAGCAGCTTTGGAAAAAAAAGTTATAGGACTGGTTGTTCTGGATGTTCGTGGGCTGACTTCTATTGCAGATTATTTTATAATTTGCAGCGGGCTTTCTAATCGCCAGGTTAGAGCGGTTGCTGAATCTATTCAGATAGATCTGAAAAAGAAAGGAATAAAGCCGCTTAGCGTTGAGGGTCAAGAAGAAGGGCACTGGGTTATTATGGATTACGGTCATGTTATTATCCATATTTTTTATGAACCGGTGCGTACCTTATATGATCTCGAAAGCCTCTGGATAGATGCGAAAAGGATTGCTAACTATAATGAATAATACAAAATTTTGCATGCTGATTATCCTGGATGGATGGGGAATTAGTTCTAATAGGAAAGGTAATGCTGTCAAGCTGGCCAAGACTCCTTATCTTGACATGCTTGAGAAAGAATATCCCGACACCAGCCTTTTATGTTCCGGAAAAGTTGTAGGCCTTCCAGAAGGAATTATGGGAAATTCCGAGGTCGGGCATCTTAATATCGGAGCCGGAAGGGTAGTATATCAGCATCTTTTAAGAATAGATAAATCAATAAGCTGCGGAGAGTTTTTTGAAAATAATGTTTTAAAGGCTGTAATATCAAAAGTTAAAGCAAATAATTCTGCATTACATTTGATGGGACTTGTTTCAGATGGCGGCGTTCACAGTCATTTCAATCATTTGCTGGCTTTGCTGAACATGGCAAAAAAAGAAGAGCTTAAACATGTTTACATTCATGCTATCCTTGATGGCCGGGATACCCCTCCCGACAGTGGGGCTGATTACATAAAAAGTTTGCAGAATTATATAAATAAAACCGGCTTTGGGACTATTGTTAGCATTTGCGGGCGTTATTTTGCAATGGATCGTGACAAAAGATGGGACCGCATTGAAAAGGCCTATCGTCTATATACACTTGGCGAAGGTGTTAAGGAAAAGGATCCTGTTGAAGCTGTAAAAAATGCATACAGCCGGAATGAAACTGATGAATTTATACAACCGGTTATTATTACAGATGAGCACGGGAAGCCGCTTAGAACCGTTCAGGATGACGATGGTATAATCTTTTTTAATTTTCGGGCAGACCGTGCAAGGCAAATTGCACAGGCACTTACAGATCCTGAATTTACATTTTTTAATAGAATTTCCTTTCCTGAACTTTGTGATTTTGCGTGTATGACGATTTACGACGAAAAATTTCTACTTCCAGTTGCTTTTCCTCCCATTCATATGGATGAAATACTTGGTGAAGTTATAAGTAAAAATAATTTAAAACAGCTAAGAATAGCGGAAACAGAAAAATATGCTCATGTAACGTACTTTTTTAATGGAGGTGAAGAAAAGCCTTTTCCTCTTGAAGACAGATGTTTGATACCATCACCACGCGAAGTTCCAACCTATGATCTAAAACCTGAAATGAGTGCCTTTGAAGTAACAAAAGAAGTTATCTCCCGTTTGCAGTCAAAAAAATACGCTATGATAATTCTTAACTTTGCCAATATGGATATGGTGGGACACACTGGCGTGCTTGAAGCTGCAATCAAGGCATGCGAAGCGGTTGATAACTGTGTGGAAAAAGTTGTGAACCAGGCAAAGGCCCAGGGAGGAGTTGTTTTGATTACCGCCGATCACGGGAATGCAGAAAAGATGATTGATACAGACGGACATATCCATACAGCCCACACACTTAACCCTGTTCCATTTATACTGGTCGATGACAAACAACAAAATGTAAAACTAAGACCAGACGGCATCCTGGGAGATATCGCTCCCACCATTCTTCATATCCTGAATATCGATAAGCCTGAACAGATGACAGGGAGGTCTCTGATCGAAAGTTAATTGTAAACGTTCACGGAACGTCGAAATTAGAAATTAGAAATTTGGGCTTCATACTTTCCAAAAAGGCAAAAAGAACTATTGAAAGTGCTGTGGTTGATAAAAATGTCTTTATTGCATCAATCAGTGCATGGGAGATTGCTCTATTAGCTTCTAAAAAGAGATTGCTTCTATCAATGGAAGTAGCTGACTGGATAAAAAAGTCAGAAATGCTTCCATTTGTGAATTTCATACCTGTGGATAATTCTATAGCTGTTAAATCAGTTAATCTTTCTCCGCCTTTTCACAGCGATCCTGCAGATCGTATAATAATTGCAACTGCAATTTCACTTGGAGCTTCTCTAATTACAAAAGATGAAAGGATATTGGAATATCCTCATGTTAAAACAATATGGTAAGTTGTAACTGCCTTCACTTTGCATAAACCTCACCCCAATAACATTATCAAAATGTATATTATTGATGATATCCTTGAACTTCTTAAAAAATCGAATTTTTCATGGGAAGATAGAATTTATTCGCAGCCCTTCATCGCTAAACTCAGTTGTTCCTTGCATTTCTTTTCCAAGTGAAACCAATCCAGAATGAGCCCAATATTCTTATACCAACTGAACCATTTGAAAATTGTCTCATTTAAT
>JAFDFV010000198.1 GCA_019309665.1 Deltaproteobacteria bacterium
CTTGGCATAGCGGTTGTGCAGAATGAAGGCGCGGCTGCCTCTGCTGTTTTTTCTGCAGACGTTGTGGTAACCGACATATTGTTTGCGCTTGACCTCATCAGTAACCAGATGCGTTTGATAGCTACCTTGCGCTCATAAAAAGTCTTTTCAACCTAAGTTGAGCGATTTATTACGAAGATATGTGCCGAGATCTTGATGCATAAGGGTTTGCGAAAACCGCAGGCATACCCGTGGATATGTCGAGGATTTTTGCGAAGCCTTGATGCGCAAGAGATCGGTGCAGATCGAGTAAAAAATCGCTTAATTTAGGTTCAATAAAGGGAATAAAAAATGGTAGAAGAGAAAGCAAAGAAGCTTCGCCTTACCGAGACAGTTACAGGTTCTGGGTGAGCATCAAAATTACCTCCAGGGGACCTGGAGAGGGCGCTTTGCGGGATGGAATTTCCGACTGATCCAAATCTTATCATAGGTATGGATAGTATGGACGACGCAGGAGTTTATAAAATCACGGATGATATCGCAATTATTCAGACCGTGGATTTTTTCACACCGATTGTAGATGATCCATACTGGTTTGGACAGATAGCCGCTGCCAATGCCTTAAGCGATGTTTATGCCATGGGAGGAGTTCCCAAAACGGCCATGAACCTGGTTGCATTTCCGATAAAAGAGATGGATATTTCCATCCTCCGTAAAATCATACAGGGCGGCCTTGACAAAATGAAGGAGGCGGATGTAGTTCTGGTAGGAGGACATAGTGTGGAGGACAAAGAGTTAAAATACGGTTTGTCCGTCACCGGTTTTATCCATCCTGATCGGATCCTCACAAAGAAAAATCTTAAGGTTAAAGATCGTCTGATACTGACAAAGCCCATTGGCACCGGTATTATTAACACAGCCATTAAAGGGGGGCTTGCTTCCGAGGAAGTCATAAAATTTGTTACACATCTTATGGCTACACTTAACCGGGATGCAGCTCAAGTAATGGAAGGGTTCCCTGTTCACGCCTGCACAGATATTACCGGTTTCGGCCTGATAGGTCATGTTGCTGAAATGGTTGTCGATTCCGATTTTGGAATCGGTCTTTGGTCTGAAAAAATACCGATAATTTCTGAAGCCGTTGATTATGCGGCAATGGGGCTTGTGCCTGCCGGAGCTTATAAGAACAGGAAGTTCCGTGAAAAAATGGTAGATATTTCGTCTTCTGTGGATCGTTCCATTCAGGATATTCTATTTGACCCCCAGACATCCGGAGGCCTGCTGATATGTGTTGACAGCAAAAGCGCAAACGATCTTCTCATCAGACTAAAAAATAAAGGTATGGACGCAGCTATTATAGGAGAAGTTTTATCTGAACCAAAGGGAAGAATAGTTGTTAACTAGAACTGTAGCCGTTCACAGTTAACAGTTTACAGTTAACGGTTGATAAAAACATAAAAACAAGAGACACAGTTGTGAAAACTTAAGTTTATATTTCATGTGAAGTTAAGGTGTTTTCTGGAAAAAATTTAAAAAAAACTGTAAACCGTGAACCGTGAACCGTAAACCGTGAACCGCGAATAAACATATGTTTTTAATAATCGGCATATCTCCAAAAACAATAACAATAGATAATAATCCAAGGATATGTCCTTTTTGCGGACTTGCCCAGGCATATTATAAAAGAGTGGATCACTATTTTAATCTTTTTTTTATTCCTTTATTCAGGGTCAAAAAAGGCGAACCTTTTATTATGTGCGAAAGGTGTGAAAAGAATGTAAGTGATTATGGAAAAGACTATAGTTTTTTGTCGGGCGGACAGGATATTAAGTGCAAAAACTGCGGAAAAACCTTAAATAAAGATTTCAAATACTGCCCTTTTTGCGGTAAACTTAACTTATCGTAACAATTTAGCCTTTTGAAAAAGAATCTGACAGGATAACAGGATAAACAAGATTTATAAGCGTTCACGGAACTTTGAAATTAGAAATTTGGCCTTCATGCTTTTGTACTGTTCTTCCCAATTTCAAGTTTCAAGCAGTAAACGGCTACAATAATTTAAATCCTGAATATTTTGTAAATCCTGTCCAAAAAAATAATATTTAAAAGCGCTAAAGTGTTACAACTTATAAAATACATGGGTCTCTCTAATAATTTCGAACGTCATGTAGTCCTTGTGTCCCCGGAAGTACACTGGAACACCGGCAACATAGGTCGCACCTGCCTTGGAGCAAACGCATTTCTTCATCTTATCAGGCCACTTGGATTCTCTCTTGAAAGCAAACAGGTTAAAAGAGCCGGTCTTGATTACTGGCCTAATGTAAAACTTTCTGTATGGGATAATTTTAAAGACTTTAATAATAAGATGAAACCTCTTAAAGAAGAAGTTGTTTTGTTTACAAAGAACGGGGATAAGTCATTCTGGTCAATACCATCTTTGGAAAGGCTTTTTCTTATCTTTGGTTCTGAAACAAAAGGACTACCCCAATCAATCCTGACTATGTATAAAGACGCCACCTACCACATTCCCATATCAAACGAAATAAGGTCTCTGAACCTTTCCACCGCAGTTGGAATAGCGCTGTATGAAAGTCTTCGCATCAAGGCGCTTTAGATTTCGACAACCCCTGAAGCCTGAGCAGGTATTGGCTGTCGGGAAATATAAAAGGAACGGAGAAAAACAAATTGACTGGAAATCAAGCATAGGGTATACCCCAAATTTAAAAAAGTATACCTTGGGAGGTAGCAGAATTGTCTAAAGTAACTGCCAAATATCAAGTCACAATACCTGTAAAGGTTAGAAAGGAAATGGGTATCGTTCCTGGAACTGAAGTCGATATCACAAAAAAAGGGCAAAAATATGTTCTTATTGTTAACCCAATCGAAACGATTAGGAAGAAGTGGCAAGGAAGGTTTAAGGGTAGGCCAACAACAATGGAATATATGGATGAAATTAGGGGTAAAGTAAATTGAGAGTCTGTGTAGACACGACTATCCTGCTTGATATTTTGAAAGATGAATTCAGAAGCTTTCAGGACAAGCTGTACGATGCTCTCGCAAGAAAAGAGAATCTGGTTGCGCCCCCGGTAGTATTCGCGGAACTTATGCCCCAATTTAAAGAAAATACCAAGCTATTGGGCAAGTTTTTAGAGGAACACAAAATTGCTATAGAACCGCTTGGCGTTGATTCCGCTATTGCAGCAGCACAAGCATGGATGAGATATTTGAAACGAAAAACAAAAGTAAAATGTCCTCAATGCGGTCGGAAGCTGAATCTCAAAGAGCATTTTTTGTCGGATTTTTATATCGGAGGTTTCGCTTCGACAAAGTGCAGTGCCATTCTTACCAGAGACAGAGGTATATATACTAAGTATTTCCCCGCGTTGGTCGGGTATAAAAATTGTCTCAAGGCATCATCCCGCTAATTGCTTCCTCAAGTTTAGTAGTTGAACGAAAGCCACCCCGAAATAATTGGTAAATTTGAAACAATGGAATTTTTTAATGAATTTTGATATAATCAATAAAATTACAGAAATTGAAACGATTGCAAAAGGTACAGGAGTTCGTGAACTTAATCGCTTGAGGAAATTTTATGGGCTTGGGAACTGGAAGAAAATGAAAGGAATTGCCCGTATCCGACTTTCATCAGGAAAAATTAGGATGGCCGAACTCCACTGGTATGAGGCTCACGGCATTGGTAAGAAAGAAATCAAACGTAAAAAATATTTGGAGTAAGTTATGAGAAAATCAACTGAGTTTTTAGGGGAATTTGTAGTTTGTATCAATAATGTAGACTATCCGGCATCATTAGAACTCCATAAAATTTATCGTGTGATTCCAGATGAAGATGCTGCTACGGAAGGGGATATTCGAGTTATTGATGAAAGCGGAGAGGACTATTTATACCCTTCTTCCTATTTTGTCCCCATCCAAGTCCCTCAAATCGTTGAAGAGTCGTTACTCAGAGCGCCCTGATGTGAACAAACCGTGCCGAACAGAATGATTGTGCTTGAAATCGGTGTCAAAGCTTGAATTGTGAATTAAACTTTCCTTTGACACCATAGTTTACATCTTATCAGGCCACTTGGATTCTCTCTTGAACGCAAACAGGCTAAAAGAGCCGGTCTTGATTACTGGCCTAACGTAAAAGTTTCTGTATGGGATAATTTTAAAGACTTTAATAATAAGATAAAACCTCTTAAAGAAGAAGTTGTTTTGTTTACAAAGAACGGGGATAAGTCATTCTGGTCAATACCATCTTTGGTTCTGAAACAAAAGGACTACCCCAATCAATCCTGACTATGTATAAAGACGCCACCTACCATATTCCGATATCAGACGAAATAAGAAGCCTCAACCTTTCTACTGCGGCAGGAATAGCGCTGTATGAAAGTCTTCGCATTAA